>JASHYW010000352.1 GCA_030042885.1 Streptosporangiaceae bacterium
TCACCGGGTTCCCCCGCGGGTTGGTAGGCACGCACGCCGGATCGGCCTTCGTCGCGAACGGGTTGGTCGCCGACGGCTGGCCGTTCAGGCCCACCGTGTTGACGCCCGCCACGAACCCGATCAGCAGCGGGTTCGACGGCCCGAGGTTGCTGGCACCCGACGAACTGCCGTCGTATCCGGCCCCCGCGGCTGAGGGACGCGGCTGGAAATACTGCGGCAGCGGGTTGCCCTTGCTGTCGGTGAACTCCTGCCCGAGCAGCTCCGAACCGACCAGCTTGCCGCCGGAGTAGATCAGCGAACCGTTCGCCTGCCTGTGGAAGAACAGCTGGGACAGGCCCGTGACGACCAGCGGGTAACCGAATCCCAGGACCACCGTCACGACAAGCAGCATGACAATGCTGGCGACGAGGTGGCGGCCGAACACAGCGGGGCGCATATCAGTGCAGTCCGATTGCGGTCAGGATCAGGTCGATCGGCTTGATGAAGACGAACGGCGCGACGATCCCGCCGATGCCGTACATGAGCCCGTTGCGCCGCAGGATGGCGGCGCCGTCCAGTGGCCGGAACTTCACCCCGCGTAGCGCGAGCGGGATGAGCGCCGGGATGATGAGGGCGTTGTAGATCACCGCCGACATGATCGCCGTGTGCGGGTTGCCCAGGTGCATGACGTTCAGCACGTGCAGCTTCGGGTACACCACGACGAACATGGCCGGGACGATCGCGAAGTACTTGGCCACGTCGTTGGCGATGGAGAAGGTGGTCAGCGAGCCGCGGGTGATCAGCAGCTGCTTGGCCACCTCGACGACCTCGATCAGCTTGGTCGGGTTGGAGTCCAGGTCGACCATGTTGCCGGCTTCCTTGGCGGCCTGCGTGCCGGTGTTCATCGCCAGCCCGACATCGGCCTGCGCGAGCGCGGGCGCGTCGTTGGTGCCGTCACCGGTCATCGCCACCATGTGCCCGCCGCGCTGCTCACGCCGGATCAGCGCCAGCTTCTCCTCGGGCGTCGCCTCGGCCAGGAAGTCGTCTACCCCGGCCTCGGCGGCGATGGCCTTGGCGGTGAGCGGGTTGTCACCGGTGATCATGACCGTCCGGATGCCCATGTCGCGCAGCTGCCGGAACCGCTCGGTCATGCCCTGCTTGACCGTGTCCTTCAGGTAGATGACGCCGAGGACGCGCGGCCCGTCCGCCACGACCAGGGGCGTCCCGCCGGCCTGGGCGATGCGCTCCACGACCGGGGCGAGGTCATCCGGGACGCTGCCGCCCGCCTGCTCGACCCAGCGCCGGATCGAATCGGCGGCGCCCTTGCGGATCGGCCGTCCGCCGAAATCGATTCCGCTCATCCGCGTCTGGGCCGAGAACGGCACGAGCTCGGCGCCGGTCAGGGCTGGGGGCGGGAGCTTGTAGCGAGTCTCGGCCAGCTCCACGATGGAGCGGCCCTCGGGTGTCTCATCGGCCATGCTGGACAGCAGCACCGCCTTGGCCAGTTCGTTCTCGCCGACCCCTGCCACCGGGACGAACTCGTCGGCCATCCGGTTCCCGTAGGTGATGGTTCCGGTCTTGTCCAGCAGCAGCGTCGAGCAGTCCCCGGCGGCCTCGACGGCCCGCCCGGACATGGCCAGCACGTTCCGCTGCACCATCCGGTCCATGCCGGCGATGCCGATGGCCGACAGCAGGGCGCCTATCGTGGTGGGCGCCAGGCAGACGAACAGCGCGACCAGGACAGCGGTGGACTGGATGGCCTTGTCGTAGATCGCCATCAGCTGCAACGTGACCACCGCCACCAGCAGGATCAGCGTCAGCCCCGCGATCAGGATGTCGAGTGCGATTTCGTTCGGCGTCTTCTGCCGGCTCGCCCCCTCGACCAGGGAGATCATGCGGTCGAGGAACGTCTCGCCCGGGTTGGAGGTGATCTGGACCACGATCCGGTCGGACAGGACGACGGTGCCGCCCGTCACGGCGCTGCGATCACCGCCTGACTCGCGGATCACCGGCGCCGACTCGCCGGTGATCGCCGACTCGTCGACGACGGCCATCCCCTCGACCACGTCCCCGTCGCCGGGAATGACCTGTCCGGCCGTGACCACGGCCAGGTTGCCCGCCCGCAGCTGGGCCGACGGGATCTCCTCGGTCGTGCCGTCCGGCTTGAGCAGGCGAGCGAAGGTTTCCTTGCGGCTGCGGCGCAACGTATCGGCCTGGGCCTTGCCTCTGCCTTCGGCCACCGCCTCGGCGAAGTTGGCGAACAGCACGGTCGCCCACAGCCACAGGGTGACCAGGCCCACGAACACGCTGGGCCGGGCGATGAACTCGACCGAGGTGATCACGCTGCCGATCTCGACCACGAACATGACCGGGATGTGAATCATCTTGCGCGGATCGAGCTTGACGAACGCCTCACTGATGGCGCGACGGAGGATCGATCGCTCGAACAACGAGGTGGCCGGCCGGGTGCGGACCTTCGGCGGCCGTGTTTCCGCGGGCGGTGCCGTGACGCTCCGCCCGGCCGGAATGCCCTGCTCGCTCATGTCGTGCCGCCCGATCCGGGCCCCGGTCCGGACGCGTCATCGCCGAGATCGTCGTCGGAGCCGTAGTGGGTGATCATGTGGTCCAGGACGCGGACCAGCCGAGCGGCCGCCACGAAGAACGCTACGATGGCGGCAATGAGGATGATGTCGGTCATGACCGGCTTGCTAGAAGCGCTCCGGCATGAACATCGCGATGCCCAGGTAGATGAACACCGCGATCGAGATGGCTAGCAGGATGCCCTCAGCGACAGTCATGGCCCACCAGATCCTCGGTCGCGTGTATCACGGCAGCTACGAACGCTACACCGGCCCGGGTGACCGGCCTAGGATCCTTACGTTCTCCATGCGGGTCTGCCCTCGTTCCAAGCAACTTCCTTGTGGCCATGTCCGTTATGTCCTGTCAGAATGAAGGCATGAGCGAGCAGGCGGCTCGCGCACCCGCCAATGCTGACGCTTCCGATGTGGTCGAGGCGGCCGGTCACTTCCGGATCTACCTGGGCGCGGCCGCAGGCGTGGGCAAGACCTACGCCATGCTCAACGAGGGTCGCCGGCGGCGAGACCGGGGAACCGACGTCGTCATCGGGTTCGTCGAGTGTCACGGCCGGCAGCGGACCGAGGACATGATCGACGGGCTGGAAGTCGTGCCCCGCAAGAAGGTGGACTACCGCGGCAGCATCTTGGAGGAAATGGACCTCGACGCGGTGCTGGCCAGGAAACCCGAGGTCGCGCTGATCGACGAGCTCGCCCATACGAACGTGCCGGGGTCAGGCAAGCACGCCAAACGGTGGGAGGATGTCCTGGAAGTCCTCGCCGCCGGGATCAACGTCATCACCACCGTCAATATCCAGCACCTGGAGAGCATCGCCGACGAGGTCGAGCACATGACCGGAGCCCGGGTGCGGGAACGTGTCCCGGACTGGGTGGTGCGCAAGGCGGATCAGATCGAGTTGGTCGACTCCTCACCCGAGCAGCTCCGCCGCCGCATGCTGCACGGCAACATCTACCCGAAGGAACGGGTCTCGCTGGCCCTGACCAACTTCTTCCGCACCGACAACCTGATCGCGCTGCGGGAGCTCGCGCTGCGGTTCCTGGCCGACGAGACCGATGAGGAACTACTGGAGCACCTGCGCCGGCACGAGTCGAAGGTTGTGTGGGAGACCTGCGAGCGCGTCATGGTGGCCGTCACTGCGACTCCCGGGAATGATGGCCTGATGCGACGGGCGGCCCGGATGGCGACCAGGTTCAAGGCAGAACTTGACGTCCTCCACGTCGCCGCCAGCGACGCCACCCGCCCCGGAGATCGCAAGGTCATCGAGAAGCTCCGCGAGCTGGCCGCCGATCTCGGCGCCCGGTGGCACGAGGTACCAGGCGACGATCCCTCCCGCGTCATCGCCAAGTTCGCGCAGGAGCATCAGGTCACCCAGATCGTGATCGGGTCCAGTCAGCGGAGCCGGTGGCAGCAGCTCACCGGCGGCGGCTCGAACGTGACCCGGGTCCTCCGGGAGGCGGGTGCGCTCGGCATCGACGTCCACGTCATTGCCCTCCGAAAGGAGTCTGCCGCCGAGCCGCCCGAAGAGACGGCCGTCGGCCGTCCTGGCCTGGTCGAGGTGAGGGCATCCGCTGCGGACAGCTCCGATCTCCTTACCTGAGAGCATGACCTGCTCAGGCCAGCGGAGTTCGAAGGTCCCTGGGATGTCATTCTTTCGGCCCTGGTAGCACGGCTTCCGCGCGATGTCATCGTTGGCTACGACCAGGCCTCTGGGCGTCGACGCCGACTCGCTCACCGGAGCCGTGCGCCTCTGCGAGCGGGTCGGCTCCACCCTCGACAACACCTGGACGGCCTGCAAGAAGCAGCTGCGCCAGAGCGATCACCGCTCCGGCGGGGTGGCCAGGTCCTTACGGCCGGTCAGTACGAACCACAAGACCAGCCCGCCGACGTCGGCCGGGGCGGCGGGGGTGCCGGGGATCAGGGCCAGCACGGCCATGGACAGCAGCGCGGCGACGGCCGCGCGGACCAGCAGGCGCAGCGGCCGGCCGCGGCGGATCCGGGCCGGTAGCCGGCATAGATCGATCAGCGGCAGCCAGGGCGGCACCGGCGGCGGCAGCACCTCGCCGGGGATGGCAGGCAGCGGCGAGGTATCTGGCTCCCCGGACCGTTCCGCCCGTGCGGCGAGGTCGGCCCAGGCTTCGCTGCGGCCCCATCCAGTCCGCAGCTCGGCGTAGGCGGCCGACGCGGCGGTGTACCGGGCTAGGTCCCCGCCGTCGGCGCGGTCGGGGTGGGTGGCGGCGGCGATGGCCCGCCAGGCCGCGCGGACCTGCTCGTCGTCCAGATCCGGGCGGGCGGGCAGGCCGAGCGCCTCGAACGGGTTGGTGGTCATGGGGCGGCTCGGGGTCCGAAGATGTCATCCAGGCTGGGCGAGGCCGGCCAGGCCGAGGGGGCGGCTTCGCGGCGCGGAACGGGCACCTGCGCCGCCGGCTCGCTGGTGGGCGAGGGGAGCAGAGTGAGCGGCGACGGCCTGGGCCGGGCGACCTGGACGAAGGTGGCCGCGCCGCGGTGGATGTAGCATGCCTGCCCCACGTCGAGGCGGCGGATCAGGTCCGGGTCGGCCGTCCACGCGTGCCGGATGCGGGTGGTGCCTTCGTCCCCCCAGCTGCTGCCGATGAGCCTGTGCGCGGTCTCCAGCACCCGCCGCCTCCCGGCCAGCTGGCTCAGCGGCTCCGGATGCGGGGTGTGCAGCACGAAGATCCCGCCGTCTGCGGTCGCCGCGATCCGGTACCGCTCGTCCTCGTCCCGGCCCAGGCCCTGCCAGGACTGGGCGCTGACCTGCACCCCGATGCCCAGCGACCGGCCCCGCTCGTACAGGCTCGAGACCGGCACCCGCCCGGAGACCGCGCTGTAGTCGTCGGCGGCCAGCAGCATGGCCCGGGGCTCGCCGTGCAGGCTGGTGGCGGCGTGCGCGGCCAGCTCGGTGATCGCCATGGCCTGGGCTTCGGCGACCGACGGC
>JASHYW010000353.1 GCA_030042885.1 Streptosporangiaceae bacterium
GCCTGCTGCGCGAGGGCGACCAGCTGCCCAAGGTCAAGGACGTGGCGGCCGGGCTGGCGATCAACCCGAACACGGTGCTCAAGGCCTACCGGGAGCTGGAGTACGAGGGCCTGGCGGCGGCCCGGCCCGGGGTCGGCACGTTCGTGACCGGGACGCTGGACGGCGGCCCGCTGGCCGCGCACGGGCCGCTGCGCCGCGACCTGCAGCGCTGGCTGGCCAAGGCCCGCCGGGCCGGGCTGGACGATGAGTCCATCCAGGCCCTGTTCGCCAGCACGTTTCGGTCCGCGGCTGAGGAGGACATAGCATGACCGCCGCCATAGCGGCCCAGGGGCTGGGCAAGCGGTACGGGCGGCAGTGGGCGCTGGCCGGCTGCACGCTGTCGGTCCCGGCCGGGCACGTGGTGGGCCTGGTCGGGCCGAACGGGGCCGGGAAGACGACCCTGCTGAGCATCGCCACCGGGATGCTGGCTCCGACGGCGGGCACGATCGAGGTGCTCGGCGCCCGTCCCGCGGACGGGCCGGCGCAGCTGGCCCGGGTCGGCTACCTGCCCCAGGGCGCGCCGGTCTACGCCGGGCTGTCGGTCGCCGAGCACCTCAAGCTGGGCGCGCACCTCAACCCCGCCTGGGACGCGGAGCTGGCCCACGGCCGGATCGGGCGGCTGGACCTGGACCCGGGGCAGAAGGCCGGGACGCTGTCCGGCGGGCAGCGCGTCCAGCTCGCGCTGACCCTGGCCGTCGCCAAACGGCCCGAGCTGCTGATCCTGGACGAGCCGGTGGCCAGCCTGGACCCGCTGGCCCGGCGGGAGTTCCTGCGCGACCTGATGGAATCGGTCGCCGAGCAGGGCCTGTCGGTGGTGCTGTCCTCCCACCCGATCAGCGACCTGGAACGGGTCTGCGACTACCTCATCGTGCTGGTGGCCTCCCGGGTGCAGGTGGCCGGGCCGGTCGAAGACCTGCTGGCCACCCACCGCCTGCTGACCGGCCCCCGCCGCGACCCCGGCAGCCTCCCCGGCGGCATGCAGGTCATCTCCGCCAGCCACACCGACATGCAAAGTACACTGCTGGTCCGCACGCCCGGCCCGGTCCTCGACCCGGCCGGGACGGTCTCCGAGGTCGGCCTGGAGGACCTGGTACTGGCCTACATGAGCCAGGCCACCGGGCACAACCGCCGCCACCGCCACCTGGAGGTGCACAAATGACCTGGCTGACCTGGCGGCAGTTCCGCACCCAGGCCATCACCGCGTCCGCGGTGACGGCCGCGTTCGCGGTCCTGCTCGCGGCCACCGGACCGCACCTGGCCAGCACGTACGCCGCCGACGGGCTCGACAGCTGCCACGGCGGCAGCTGCCTGAGCCCGGCCACCTACTTCACTGCGTCGCTGGCCCGCAGCCCCTACGGGGTGCTTTTCCTGCTCAGCACCGGGATCATCCTGCTGGCGCCCGCCGTCATCGGCCTGTTCTGGGGCGCCCCGCTGATCGCCCGCGAACTGGAGACCGGGACCGCCGCCCTGGCCTGGAACCAGTCGGTCACCCGGACCCGGTGGCTGGCCGTCAAGCTCGCCATCGGCGGCCTGACCGCCATGGCCGTCACCGAGGCGCTCAGCCTCATGCAGACCTGGTGGGCAGTGCCGATCAGCCAGGCCGTCGCCGACGGCTCCGGCGCCGGTGTTGCCCAGAGCCGGTTCAGCCAGCTGAACTTCGCCACCCACGGCATCACCCCGATCGGCTACGCCGCGTTCGCCTTCGCCCTCGGCGTCACCGCCGGGGTGCTGATCCGGCGCACCATCCCGGCCATGGCCGTCACCCTGGCCATCTTCGCCGCCCTCCAGGTCGCCATGCCGCTGTGGGTCCGCCCCAACCTCGCCCCGGCCGACCACGTGGCCATCCCGGTCAGCGGGCAAGGGAACCTCTCACCGGCACAGACCGGCCCGGGCGGCAGCACCTTCACGCTCTTCGCCGTCAACATCCCCGGCCAGCCCGGCGCCTGGCTCCTGTCCAGCAGACCGGTCAACGCCGCCGGGCAACCAGTCAGCACCACCCCGGCCGCCTGCACATCGGTAGGAAACACCGGCCAAAGCGCGGGTACGCAGGCGAACGCCTTCCCACCGGGGCAAGGCCCTGCCGCGTTCGTTGACTGCCTGGGCCACCACGGCATCCGGGAGGCCATCACCTACCAGCCCGCCAGCCGCTACTGGCGCTTCCAGGCCACCGAGACCGCGATCTACCTCGCCCTGGCCCTAGCCCTGACCGGATACTGCTTCCAGCGGATCAACCGCCGCCTCTCCTGAACCAGCCGGAATCCGATTGCGGCCATATCGCGACGGGATCCCCATCACGAATAGCGATGCGGTCACGAGCGCCCCCTACAACAGCGGGCCGGATCCCGTGAATGGACACGATAATTCAACCCCTGTAATACCAGCGCAGTCGAGAAGGGAATGCTTTGTGATCACGGTGTTGAAGGCCTGCCTTTATTGCCCAGAAAACTTCACATGCTCTTCTGCCGCGAGTCGTGCGTGCGCTTGTCATGGGTGAGCACGGGAGCAGAGGGTCGCAGCCGATGCGGCGGCGTCAGCGCGGCTTCATGGCTGGCGTCGAGCGGAGGTTGTCCGCGCTCTTGGCGCCCGCTACCGCCTGCTCCTGCCGGCCTCAACGACTTGCCGCCGGACCACGAGATGGGATCCTGAGTAGATACGACCCGCTACGGGCGATCGCTCGCACGCATCGATAGAAATGACCTCCTGCGTCTGGCCAAGCTCGCCGCCGACGTCGAAGCGGGACTATTCGCACGCCACCCGTACGGCGCGGGACGCTACGCCGGTCGGCTTGTGTGCCGGGCGCTGTGCCAGGGGGCGGCCCTCCACTATCTGGACGAAAGGAATGGCGTCAAGGACTTCGACGTATGGTCCTTCTACGCCGCGCGCGACGACGGCCCATTCCCGTACCGGTGGCGGGGAACAGCGGACTACGGCCCATCGAAATTCGGGCGGTATCCAGACGACCCGCCCTCGTTCACCGGACGTCGCGTCGATCTACTCGGGCGATCACTGAACGTTCCACTAGACGCCGAACCGGCTACAGTCCTGCGCGATTATTTCTCCGCAGCACGCACCCGCTCGGCGAAGGAGCTGGCGGCAAAGGCAGTCGTGCTCATCAACCCCGAGCAGCTTGCCGGAAAGGTTGTCTGGCCCGTGGTCAGCCCTTCGGAATGACCATCCTCATCTGCCGCAACTCGCGTATACGGCCCGCGACGGGAGGCCGACTGGGGCTGCGCTTTGCGGTGACCCGTCAGTCTTGACATGCTGGGGTGCTGGGAGCAGGCTCTACCGGGCCGGGCAGAGGTAGCAGGGGATACAGGTGAGCGGCATGTCGCAGCATCCGGTGGTGCAGGTCCGGGATGGAGCGGTGCGCGGCAAGGCCGAATCGGGGATCTGGGCGTTTCTCGGCGTTCCCTACGCGGCGTCCCCGTTCGGTGCGAACCGGATGCGGCCGCCGCAGCCTGTCCAGCCTTGGCACGGCGAACGTGATGCAACCGCGTACGGGCCGACAGCGCCCAAGGGCGACTACCCGCCTCAGTTCGCCCGGCTGTTCCCGGAGGTGGTAATCCCTGGTGAGGAATGCCTGAACCTCAATGTGTGGACGCCTGATACCGGCGCCCGGCTGCCCGTGCTGGTGTGGATTCACGGCGGCTCGTTCATGAACGGGTCGGGCTCGGTGGGCGCGTACAACGGAGCGGCGTTCGCGCGCGATGGCGTGGTGTGCGTGACGATCAACTACCGGCTGGCTGCCGAGGGATTCCTGTTCCTGGATGACGGGATCGCCAACCTCGGCCTGCTCGATCAGCTGGCGGCTTTGCGGTGGGTCCAGGCCAACATTGCCGCGTTCGGGGGAGACCCTGCCCGCATCACCGTGGCGGGCGAGTCGGCTGGGGCCATGAGCGTGGTGACGCTGTTGTCGATGCCGCAGGCACGGGGCTTGTTTACGTAAGCCATCGCCCAAAGCGGCGCGGCGGCCCACACGCTGGCCCAGGAGCAGGCCCGTATGGTGGGCGGCTACCTGGCCGGCGCGCTCGGGGTGCCTGCCGACCGGGAGGCGATCAAGGCAGTCCCGGTGGACAAGCTCGTGCAGGCCGCATCGGACCTCGTGGCAGAGGTGCAGACCGCCCCCGACCCAGCCAGGTGGGGCCCGCTGGCGCTGAGCCTGCTGCCGTTCGCGCCGGTCGTCGACGGCGCGGTCCTGTCACAGGCTCCGCTGACGGCGATCGCCGCCGGGCACGGCGCAGATGTAGGCCTGCTGACCGGATCCAACCGCGATGAGGCACGGCTGTTCTTTGTCGCGCCCGCCACCATCGACCTGATCGACGAGGCCACACTGGAGGCCGCCGCCAGCGCCTATGGGCTGTCAGCGGATTGCCTGGCCCGGTACCGGGCCAGCCGGCCCGGCGCCAGCGCAGGCGACATCCTCGCCGCTGTCATCACCGACTGGTTCTTCACCATCCCGGCCATCCGGGTCGCCGAAGCCCGCGCCGGCGCAGCCAGCGCCGCCACCTGGGTCTACCGGTTCGACCACCCCCACCCCGGGGACAACCACCGCTTCGGTGCCAGCCATGGCGCCGAGGTCCCGTTCGTGTTCAACACCATCGGCCAGCGCGACCTCCATCCCCTCATCGGCGATACCCCCTCCCAGGCCGTCGCCGACCAGACCCACCAGGCCTGGGTGGACTTCATAACCCACGGCGACCCAGGCTGGCCCGCCTACAACACCGCCGACCGCACCACCGGTCTGCTCTCGTACCACATCGAGGCCAGCAGCGACCCAGCCGCCAGCGAACGCGCCTGCTGGGACCAGATCCGGTAGATGCGGGGCCGCCACGGAAGTTCAACGGAACTCGGGACAAGCTTCGCGGCTCCATCGGTCATTCTTAGTACGCCCTATACCAGCCTCTCCAGGTGCGCCTTATACCGCTGCGACCAATCGCGGTCATCGTTGCCGCCACCGAGCATGGTTAGACCCAAGCCGATTTCAAAGCTCCGTGGGAGTCGCTCCCAGGGACAAAAGCTTGTTCTCAGGAGGACAGCGATCGGACGTATTGTCATGCCGCGGACAGGGTCGAGCGCCGCGGGTACGGCGTGGGACCTCGGCCATGCTACGCAGTCCTCGCAGCCGTGAACTCTGCCAGCTGAGGGTGGAGGCTGATAGGAAGCCTGTCACGGAGGGCAACCTCAGTCTTCGCGCTCCCCGCGCGAGATCCGCCGATCTGCGCGGTGTTCGGCGTGGATAGCTCCACCGGGTAGCCGCGACCGAACGGGATGTTCTGCGCCGCGGTGGCCGTGGTCATGGGCCGACCGCCGGGTGGCCCCGTCCCGGTGAAGACGTCGGGTGTCAACGGCCAGGACAGCCTCAGCGTCCCGCCAGGCGGCGGGTCAGCCTCTGGGTTGATCCCGGGTATAACCCGGACTCCCGGCAGCGCCGGTCCGCCTTGCGGGTTCTCATACGCCAGCACGGGTGCCCCGTCGCAGTCGCGGGCCAGGCAGTCCAGCGGCAGCGCGCAGACCTCGTCCGGCGGTAGCCGGTATCGATCAGCAACCCGGTCGCGACCCGGACCTCGCAGCGGGCCAGGGCATCGAGGTGAGCGCACAGCTCATCGCGGTTGCCCTGCGAACTCTTTCAGGTGGACACCGTGGTCGGCGGCGATCATCTCGGCCGCCTTTTCGCCGATCATGATCGAAGCGGCGTTGGTATTGCCGCTGGTGACATTCGGCATAACGCTGGCATCCGCCACCCGTAGACCCGCCACCCCGATCACCCGCAAGCGGGGATCGACCACACTGCCCATGCGGCAGGTGCTCGTCAGGTGGTACACGGTGTGTGAATAGTGGCGGGCAAGGTCTTCGAGCAGTGCGTCGCTCGGGGTGTCGCCTGGGACGTATCCGTGTTTGGCGGCCAGGCCAGGTGGTACCAGCAGCGGGCCGATCTGCCGATGTGCGGGCCAGTTCTTAACGACCTCGAGCGCCCGCCGTAGGACGGCGACCATAACCTCCATGTCGTATGGGTCACCGTAGTAGTTCATCCGGATGTCGGGATGATCGAGGG
>JASHYW010000354.1 GCA_030042885.1 Streptosporangiaceae bacterium
GTCCGGCGAACCTGCGACGACACGGCCGGGTCGTGGGTGACCACCAGCACCGTGACTCCGAGCTCGGTGTTGGCGGTCTGCAGGGCGGAGAACACGTCCCGGGCGGTCGAGGAGTCCAGCTCGCCGGTGGGCTCGTCGGCCAGCAGCACCTTCGGCTGGTTCGCAAGCGCCGTGGCGATGGCGGCGCGCTGCTGCTCACCGCCGGACATGCGGTCCGGAGTCCGGTCGGCGCAGTGCGCGATGCCGAGGGTGCCGAGCAGGAAGCCGGCGCGCCGCAGCCGCTCCCGGCGGCCGAGCGAGCTCAGCCGCATCGGCAGCAGCAGGTTCTGCCGGGCGGTCATGTAGGGCAGCAGGTTCCGCGACGTCTGCTGCCAGATGAAGCCGGTGACGCTCCGCCGGTAGGCCAGCCGCTGCTTGGCGGTCATCGCGCCCAGGTTGCGGCCAGCCACCCACACCGTCCCTGCCGTCGGCGTGTCCAGCCCGGCGAGGATGTTCATCAGCGTGGATTTGCCGCTGCCCGCCGCGCCGATCAGCGCGGTCAGCTCCCCCTCGGCGATCAGCAGATCCAGCCCCTGCAGGGCCTGTACTTCGATGCCCTCACCGGAGTAGATCCGGACCAGCCGGTCACAGACGATCATCCCGTCCGCGCCGGTGGGGGCCTGGTCCTGCGGGATAGGTGCGGCAGGCTGTGTCATGTGCCTGGGCCTCCTTCATCAGCGATCCGCAGCGCCCTGGCGCTGCCGCGATGGTAGGTGATCACGGCCTGAACGGCCAGGACGAGCAGCGCGGCCAGCACCAGCCCGGCCGCGGAACCGGCCAGCGGGACAACGGCGGCCCTCACCACGGCGGCCGACCCGGTCCCGGCGAACGCCGCCAGGTTCAGCGATGGCCCGACCAGTGGCACAAGCAGCCAGGCACACGCGACGCCGCCGATGGCGGCGGCCACGACCGGGGGAAGGGTCTCGGTCGCTACCAGCAGCTGGGCCTGCCCGCGCCGTAGCCCCATCGTCGCCAGGCGCGCCAGGGTCATGTCACGGGTCCGGGCGGTGAGCAGCAGCGACAGCAGCAGGACCAGCGCGCCGAAGCCGGCCGCGGTAGCCATTCCCTGCGTCAGGGCCGTCTGCGCCGCCTGCGGCACCGGCGCCGCGGTCAGCGCGGCGAGGGCCGAGGCGCGCAACGTCACCGACGCTCCCGGCAGCGCGCTGCGGACGGCTGCGCTCAGCCGCGCCGCATCCAGCCCGGGCCCGGCGACCAGCATGACGTTCGGCACGAGCGGGGACCCGAGTGCCTGCGCTGGCACCATCACGACGACACCCGTGGGCATCCCGGGGGCGCCGGGGACGCCGGGGACGCCGGTCCGTCCGGCCACCCGGATCGTGATCGCAGAAGTCCCCAGGGTGACGCTGGTCGGCGCCGTGCCGGCAAGCTGGGCGGCGGCGGCGGTGGCGACCGCGGGGACGGTCGTCCCCGGCTGGCCGCTGTACGCCGACAGCCCGGCCAGCGGGAACCGCGGGCCGGGTGCCCCGGCGATTACGGCCGCATACCGGGCCGGGTCGACGAACATCACGGACAGCTCGGTCCCGGTGGGCAGCGACCCGGCGTCGACCTGCGCGGTAGCGGTGGAGACGACGCGTGGCACCGAAGAGATCTGGCGCTGCAATGCCGGGGAGATCACCTGACCAGGCGGGGCCTGGATGACCGCGTCGGCGCCCACCTGCTGCCAGGATGCGGCCACCTGGCTAGCGGTTACCGATGTGCTGACCATGTCCGGGAACGCCACCATGGCCAGCACCAGGACCAGGGCGAACGCCGGCAAGACGGTGCCGGGCGGGGTACGGGTGGCCCGGGCCAGGCCGACGAACGCGACCACCCCGCGGGAGCGGCCCGCGATCCGGGCCAGTTCGCGGGCGAGCAGAGGGTAGCAGCGCAGCAGGACGACAGCCACGGGGATCGCGACGAGCACCGGCGCCGCGCTCGTGTACAGGCCGCTGTTCCCGGAGCTCAGGCCCTGGTTCCGGAGCACGACAAGCCCGCCGATGGCCACGGCGACCAGCGCCGTCTCGATCACGATCCGCCGGGCCGCGGGCCCACGGCCGGCTGCCCGGCGCACAGCGCCCCCGCCCCTGGCCCGGCCGGTGGCAGGCGCCGCCACGCGCTGCGGGACCACGCTGATCAGCACCGGGCCGACCAGCGTCACGGCGATCGTGATGCCAGCCAGCCACCAGCCCAGCGCGTCGCCGTCGCCGGGGGTCAGGCCGATGGCGAGACCCGCAGCCACCGCCACGGCGGCAGCGGCAACGACCACGCTGGCCCGTAGCACCAGCCAGCCGAGCTGATACAGCGCCGCGCCCCGGGCTCGCATCAGCGTGAACTCCGCGGCGCGGCGCTGCGCCACCAGCAGGGCGCCGAGCAGCACCACCACCGCCCCGATGATGGCCAGGCTGACGTACAGCAGCTCGAGCGCGGGGGCTACGGCGTTTTTCCCGGCGATGAACGGCGACAGGATCGCGGGAATCTGGGAGGCGATCGTCACCGTGACGGTGCTCCCGGCGGGGGTGAACAACGTTGCCCCGGAGGAGACCAGGTTGTTGATGCTCGCGTCCAGTCCGCCGGCCCGGCCCGCGGTGACCTGGCCGAGCGCGGCCGTGTACACCCAGGTCACAAGCATTTCACCGGTACCGATGCTGCCTTCGATCAGCGGGAGCGCACCGGGGCCGATGAACACCGCTCCGATCCAGTACGGCGGCAGAGCCGACGAGCCTGGCGTCAGCGCGGGCGCGGCCGCCACGCGATCCTCGCTCCAGAAGGCGGAAGCCGGGTTCGCCGGCCGGATGATCCCTGTGATCACCAGTTGCACCGGCCCCGCGTTCAGCCGGGCCCCGACCCGCAGCCCGAACCTGGCCGCGGTGGTTGTGGTCACCGCCGCCTGCACCACCGCCTGCACCACGGCCTGCGACCCGGGCTGCGAGCCGCCGGCCGGGAGCCGTCCGGCCACGATCTGGCTGTAGCGGGCCAGTTCCGTGCGGTAGGTCATCTCGAACTGCGGCTGCCCGTCCCCGGCGGCCCGGGCCGCCCCGGTAACCGGCACGTATTCAGTGGTCAGGCTCGCCCAGGCGGGCGGGTCGCTGGCTACCGGCATCCCGCCCGCAGCCAGCTGCGCCCGCAGGGCAGCGCCCACCGCCGCGATGTCGGCGGCCTGAACCTGGCCGATCCCGCTCGTCATGGACGTCTCGGGCACCGTCCCGATGACGGTCCGGTCGCCGGGCTGCGAAGCCGCGATCACGCGCTGCAGCGCCCCGTTGCCCAGCCCGACGCTCTCCCGCGGGATCGCCAGGCTGGCCAGCACGGAGGCGAACACGAGCAAGCCGAACGCGACACTGGCGGCGTTCCCGGTACCGGTCAGCGTCACCCAGGCCGC
>JASHYW010000355.1 GCA_030042885.1 Streptosporangiaceae bacterium
GGTGACTTCAGCCAACAGGAGGTGCATGTGGCCGAGACCCTCAAGAAAGGTACCCGTGTGACCGGCGTGGATCGCAGCAAGCTGGCGACGCAGCTCGGCAAGAGGTACGACTCCGGAGAGAGCATTCGTTCCCTGGCGGCCTCGACTGGAAGGTCATACGGCTTCGTCCACCGGATTCTCACCGAGACCGGGGTGACGCTGCGCGGGCGTGGTGGCGCGACCCGCAGAAGCAAGGCCAAGGTCAAGCACTAAAGACCACGCCAGGTGGCGCCGGCCCGGACCGTGGAGCCTCATGCCCGCTCCGTCTGCCGGGACCCCGCCCGGACAGCCGCCCGGAAACCTGCTTGGGGGTTCGCTGCTAGCTGATAGCTTTCCTGCCGGCACGGGAACCAAATACCACCCCGGGAGGTTTCCCTGGTCATGTACGGCCGGGCGAACATGGGCATGATTCGGTCCTTCAGGCAGGACCCCACGGTGACGCAGCAGAAGCTGAAGCCGGGCACCGTGCACCGGATCATCGGCTACGCCAAGCCGTACAAGCTGTGGCTGACGCTCTTCATGATCGCCACCATCTTCGACTCGCTCATCACCGTGGTGAACCCGCTGCTGCTCCGGGACATCATTGACAAGGGCATCCTGCCCCGCAACGAGGCGATCGTGCTCGGGCTCGCCGGAGCGGTTGCGGCGGTCGCGCTGTTCGACGCCTTCCTCGGGTTTGTCATCCGCTGGTACTCCGCACGGATCGGTGAAGGGCTCATCTATGACCTGCGCACCCAGGTGTTCAGCCACGTGCAGGAACAGCCCATCGCCTTCTTCACCAGGGCGCAGACCGGGTCGCTAGTCTCCCGTCTCAACAGCGACGTGCTCGGCGCGCAGCAAGCGATCACCTCGACGATGGCCTCCGTGGTCTCGAACATCCTCACCACGGGTACCATCCTGGTGACGATGTTCCTGCTGTCCTGGCAGATCAGCCTCATCGCACTGGTGCTGATCCCGCTGTTCCTGCTGCCCGCCAGGAGGGTGGGCCGCAAGCTGCAACGCCTCACCCGCGAATCGATGCAGCTTGACGCCGCCATGGGCTCGACGATGACCGAGCGTTTCAACGTGGCAGGCGCGATGCTGGTCAAGCTATTCGGTCGGCCCCGCGAGGAGTCAGAGGTATTCGCCGAGCGAGCCGGCCGGGTCCGTGACATCGGCGTCGTCCAGGCGATGTACGGCCAGGTGTTTTTCATCTCGCTGACGCTGCTGGCCGCGCTCGCGACCGCGGTGGTTTACGGGCTGGGCGGCAGCCTGGTCATCAACGGCGTGCTGCAGATTGGCACCCTGGTGGCGCTGTCTCAGCTGCTGACCAGGGTCTACGCCCCCATCGCGCAGCTGTCCAACGTGCAGATCAGCGTGATGACGGCACTGGTCAGCTTCGACCGGGTCTTCGAGGTGCTCGACTTGAAGCCGCTGATCGCGGAGAGCCCCGACGCGGTAGTCCTGCCGGCCCGGGTTCCCGGCCCCGATGGCGGCAGTGTCGCGCCCGAGATCGAGTTCGACGACGTGTCGTTCCGCTACCCGACGGCGGCCGAGGTGTCGCTCGCGTCGCTGGAGTCGATCGCGCTGCCCGCACCCGAGCGCCCGGCCTCCCCAAACGGGGTCCTGCACCGGGTGAGCTTCCGCGCGCCCTCCGGCCAGCTGACCGCGCTGGTCGGACCGTCCGGCGCGGGCAAGACCACGATCACCGCCCTGGCGGCGCGGCTGTATGACCCGAACGACGGCACGGTGCGGATCGGCGGCTACGACATCAGGGACGTCACCCTCGAGTCGCTGCACGACGTGGTCGGCGTGGTCACCCAGGACGCGCACCTGTTCCACGACACGATCCGGGCCAACCTCACCTACGCGCGGCCCTCGGCGACCGAACTCGAGCTCATCCAGGCCTGCGAGGCCGCCCAGATCTGGGACCTGATCGAGGGCCTGCCCGACGGCCTGGACACCGTGGTCGGCGACCGGGGCTACCGGCTGTCCGGCGGTGAGAAGCAGCGCGTCGCCGTGGCCAGGCTGCTGCTGAAGGCGCCGTCGGTGGTGGTGCTCGACGAGGCGACGGCGCACCTGGATTCCGAGTCAGAGTCCGCCGTGCAGCGAGCGCTGAAAACGGCGCTCGCGGGCCGGACGTCACTGGTGATTGCGCACCGGCTGTCCACCATCAGGGAAGCCGACCAGATCCTGGTGGTCGATGAGGGCCGGATCATCGAGCGCGGCACGCATTCGGAGCTCCTGGCCGCCGACGGGCTGTACGCCGACTTGTACCACACCCAGTTCGCCAGCCAGGCGGCCTGAGGCCGCGGCGTGGGCTGAGAGCTCAGCTGGCGTAGCCGAGACGGCGGAGTTCCTCGCCGGCGAGCTTGGCGAGCTGGGCGGTGTCCTCGGTGCCGAGCGCGGGTCCCGGCGGCCGGCGGGAGCGGGCGCGGATACGGGACGTGCGGGCCTCATCGCGGATCTGGGCGGCCGGCACGGTGGTACCGGTGAACCGCGAGAGCTCGGCCAGGACGTCGTCCGGCTTGCTCATCAGGTCCTCGTACCGGATGGTCTTGAGCTGGCCGGCCGGCAGGGTGTGGTGCAGCCTCGCGGCCAGCCGGACCGACCAGCGCCAGCGCAGCGCGCACCGGCCGGCCGGCGACAAGCGGGGCCAGATCTCGCGGTCGCCCTCCGATTCGATGCCGAAAAACGGGTTGGGGAACTCGGTGTCCACGTTCACGAAGCTAGGCCGGAACCAGCCCATGACCGCCGGGTCGGCGAGCATGCTGGCCACCACGTCCCGGCCGTCCCTGATGACCTGGACGATCCGGGCGTCGGGAAAGGCGTACGTGAGCGCCTCCGCGCAGTAGATGAGGTCCGGGCTCGCATCCCCGAACCTCTCAAGTCCCCGCAGTTCCACGCATGGCCCCACGGCATCGGCCGGTAGCCCCGCGGCGGCCCGGCATTCGCGGAAGCATTCCAGGCAGCTGTGCGCGGTGACCTGCCAGCCTTGCGCGAAGGCATCCCTGATGACGGCGGCGGCCGCCTGCGGACGGCCCTGGTGCATGGACGGCCGCCTGGCGAAGGCGTAGACGGTGCGCAGCACGCCGGGCTGCCCGATCGTGACGTGAAAGCCTGGGGACGCCTTCAGCGCCCGGCCGATGAGGTCCGCTCCCGAGTGCGGCGCGCCCACCACGAACACCGGCTGGTGGACGCTGCGGGAGTTGACGATGAGGATGTGACGCGGGGAGGCCATGATCGCCTGACAGTCGGTGGGTCCGGATCTTCTCAGCCTGGCACGTTCTGGCGCTCATCCCAGGGGATTCTGGGTCCACGCCGGTGCTCCTCGGCGTGGCCGCCGAGGTTGAGGGCCGTCTGCACCTCTACCGAACCATCGACGCAGATGAGCGCCACCGATTGCATGTCGCCGACGATGGCATAGTCCTCGATCCGGCCGGCCACGTGTCCTCCTGGATGGCTGTTCCTGCTGATACCGTACTAGTCGCCTGCTGCCCGTAGGCTGGCCTTATGCGGGTACTACCCGATGTAGTCGGCGACAGTCCCCGGGTCCGGGACCGCCGGATGCTCGCCGCGGGAACGGCGGTCGCAGCGGTGATTGCGCTGGCCGGCTGCTCGCAGTTCGACGCCGCGCTCGGGCAGCGGCAGGCCGTCGTCACCTTCCGCAGCGACACGACGGTCGCGCAGCGGCTGGCCGTGCGCGCGGCCTGCGCCAAGACGCCGTCTGTGACCGCGGAGCCGCTGCCCTCCAACGCGAACTCGCCCTACGTGCTCGAGCAGGTGATCTACCAGATCAACAAGGCGAGCGACGCGGACGTGGCGCTGCTCGAAGAGTGCTTGTCCAAGTTCCCGTCCGTGGCCGGTGTCACACTGCAGGACTCAAGCGACCAAGGGAGCTGAGGCACACCCAGCCGTTTGCGTTTGCGGTGGTCACGTCGCTGCGGCCGGTGGTATACCGGTCCGGTGCGGACCTTGACCGAGATCGCTCCGGGGGTGCTGGTCGCGACCAGTTCGTATGCCGTGACCACGACGACCGTGGTGGTCGGTTCCTCGGGGGGGTGCCTGGTCATCGACCCGGCCGTGACCGTGGCTGAGCTTACCGGGCTGGCGCGCGAAATGGCCGCGATGGGGCTGCGGCCCGCGGTCGGCTGGTCGACCCATCCGCACTGGGACCATGTGCTGTGGAGCCGGGAGCTCGGGGACGCGCCCAGGTATGCCGCGCCCTCGGCCATCGTCATCGCCGAGACCGAACGGGACGGCATCCTCGACGGCGTGCGGCGGGCCGCGCCGGGTCACGACCTGGAACTGGTGGGGCGGATGCGATCGCTGGACGCCATGGCCATCCCGTGGGACGGGCCGGAGGCCCGGCTGATCGTCCACGACGGGCACGCGCCCGGGCACGGCGCGGTGTTCCTCCCCGGCAGCGGCGTCCTGGTCGCCGGGGATATGTGCTCAGACATCGAGATACCGCTGCTGGACACCGTCGCGGCGGATCCGCTCAGCGACTACCGCACGGGGATCGAACGGCTGGCCTCGGTGGCCGGCGTCCGCCAGGTGGTGCCGGGACACGGGCACGTCGGGGACGCCGGGGAACTGCGCAGGCGGCTCGGCCTGGATGCGGCCTATCTGGACGCCGTGGCGGCCGGGAAGCCGGCCGGCGACCCGCGGCTGACGGCGGATTCCCCGGACTGGATACGGACCACGCACGAGCAGCAGGTCCGGTACTTCCAGCGGTAGATCACCCCGTCGCGGATAGGTACTCCCTGATCGCGCCGACGGCGGCCCGGCGAGGGCTCGCAGGCGCGGGCAGGGTCGCCGACGGCGGCCGGCGACGAGGGCTCGCAGGCGCGGGCAGGATCGTGGACGGCTACCCTCAGCCCGGCCTCCGTGTGCGGCGGCGGAGCGTTTTCCTATTTTGCCAGCTTTATGTATAGTAAATTCCGGTTAGCGATTTCCTATATAAACGATAGATATTAGGTGTTTAGGAGAGCACGATGCGACGTGTCATGGCCGCCGCGATGGTCGGAGCCGCTGTGCTGCTGGCGGGCTGCTCCTCGTCGGCGTCGAGTACGGCGAGTTCGGGCGGCAGCACCTCGGACGCTTCCTCGGTGACGGTCTCGCTGGGTTTCCTGACCAACATCACGCACGCCCCGGCCCTGGTCGGGCTGAAGGAAGGCTTCTTCACCAAGGCGCTGGGCTCAGCCGGAACGCTGAAGGCGACCGCGTTCAGCACCGGGACCGAGGAGACGACGGCTCTGCTGGCCGGCCAGCTTGACGCCGCCTACGTCGGGCCGAATCCGGCGATCAACGCCTGGCAGAAGTCCGGCGGGACCGCGATCAAGATCGTCTCCGGCGCCGCCACCGGAGGCGCCTCGGTGGTGGTCGCCAAGGGGATCAGCTCGGCCGCGCAGCTACGCGGCAAGACGCTGGCCACCCCGTCCCTCGGCAACACTCAGGACGTCGCCCTGCGCTACTGGCTGAAGCAGAACGGGCTGACTACCACCACGACCGGCGGCGGGGACACCTTCATCAAGCCGACGACCCCTAACTCGGCCGCCGTGCTCGAGTTCAAGTCGGGACAGATCGCCGGCGGTTCCGAGCCGGCGCCCTACGACGTCGAGATGGTCAAAGACGGCGGTACGGTACTGGTCAGCGAGCCCGGCGTCACCACCTTGCTGGTCGTGACGCAGAGCTTCCTGGCCGCCCATCCCGCGATCGTCGCGGACCTGATCAAGGCCCAGATCCAGGCGAACGACTTCATCAAGTCCAACCCGGCCGCCGCCGAGGCGGACGCGAACGCGGAGCTGGCCGCCTATACCGGCAAGGCGCTCAAGCCGAGCATCGTCGCGGCGTCGTTCAAGGAAATCACCTTCACTCTCGACCCGGACGCGACGTCGCTGACGAGCGACGCCGCCCAAGCCGTCTCGCTCGGCTTGCTCAAGCCCGTCAGCCTGAGCGGCATCTTCGATCTCGGCCCGCTCAACCAGGCGCTCGCCGCGGCGGGTGAATCGCAGGTCAGCTCGTAGGCGGGTGAGTTCCACGATCAGGCAGGTGAACTCATCGACGGTCACCGGCCGGCGGCCTGTGGTGGCGGGTGAAAAGGGGTCTGTACGGCTGGCGGACGTGTCCAAGGTGTTCGGGCGCGAGAACACCGCGGTCAAGGCCCTCGACCGGATCTCGCTTGAAGTACCGCCGGGAGAGTTCACCTGCCTGATCGGCGCTTCGGGCTGTGGCAAGTCGACGCTGCTGTCCCTGGTGGCAGGCCTGGAGCAGCCCACCTCCGGGAAGGTGTCCGTATCCGGCCGAGTCGCGATCATGTTCCAGGAGCCCGCGCTGTTCCCCTGGCTCACGGCCGCGGGCAACGTGGAGCTTGCCCTGCGGGCCCGCGGCCTCGGCCGGGCCGAACGCCGGCAGCGGACCGCAGAGCTACTGGAGACCGTGCGCCTGGGCGGCTTCGGCGGGAAGCGGCCGCACGAGCTGTCCGGCGGCATGCGGCAGCGGGTGGCGCTGGCCCGCGCGCTGGCCCAGGACGCCGACGTGCTGCTGATGGACGAGCCGTTCGGCGCCCTGGACGCGATGACGAGGGACCTGCTGCACGACGAGCTCGACCGTGTTTGCGCCGGACGGCAGCTGACCATCCTGTTCGTGACCCACAACGTCCGGGAGGCGGTCCGCCTCGGCGACCGGGTGGTGGTACTGAGCAGCCGCCCCGGCCGGGTGATCGGCGAATACGCCGTCCCCATCGACCACCCCCGGCGGATCGACTCGGCGCCGGTCGCGGAGCTGGCCGCGCGGATCACCGACCGGCTGCGGGAGGAGATGAGCCGCGATGACGCCTGACATGATCACCCCTCCGAATCGGGAAACCGCTCCGGCGTACGCCGAGAAGCTGGCCTGGCTCGAGGCGCTCGACACGGAGCCGTCGCGGCCTCAGCAGGAACGTCGGCCGGGCAGCCGGGCCTGGGCGGCGCTGTGGCCCAAGGCGCTCGCGATCGTCATCGTCCTGGCCGTATGGCAGCTGATCCACGTCAGCGGCTGGAAGAAGGAGATCTTCCCCGGCCCGGCCGCCACCCTGGC
>JASHYW010000356.1 GCA_030042885.1 Streptosporangiaceae bacterium
GCTGCCGATGCTGAGCCCGGCGACGGATCGGCCGGGCCGGAGATGATGGCGGCGGCAGTCTTTGTCACTGGGCCGGACCAGGCGGGCCGCGAGGCCGATGAGGACGCCGGGACCGGATCCCCGACGACCACGGCCGTGGTGGACGAGGATATGCTCACCGCGGCCGCTACGGTCACGGCGGACAGCTCGCCGGCCACCGACCTGGACACCGCCGCCGAGGCTGCCGATGCTGAGCCTAGCGGCGGGCCGGGTCGGCTGACGGCAACCGCCGACGCGGTAGCCGGCGCGCCGGACGTCCTCCCGGATGCCCAGCGCGGGTTGGCTGATACCGGCGTCGGCAGCGATAGGGCACCTCCGGCCCGGCACCCGCAACCTGATATTGTCCGTCGCCCCAGCACCATAACCGTCTGGGTCCGGCGTCACCGTCTCCTCGCGCTTGCCGTGACGTGCGTGGTCGTGGCCGGGGCGGCAGTTATCCCCTTCGTGCCGACGAGCTCGCCGGGCTCCAAGAGCCCGGCGAGCTCCTCAAGCCCGGCGAATTCCCCCAGTCCGGCGAATTCCCGCAGTCCGGCGAGCCCCCCGACCTACAGCCCCGTCCGCATCGATCTCCCGTCCAGCTACAGTGGCCTGGTATCGTCGGTGGCATTCAGCCCCTCTGACCCGACGCTGGCGATAGCCGCTACAAGCCTCTGCCTATGGGATATCGCCACCACTGGCTGCACCACCGGCTCCGGCTTCACGAGCGCGTATTCGGTCGCATTCAGCCTCGACGGCAAGACCTTGGCCGCCGGCGATAGCGATGGCAGCGTCCACCTGTGGGATATCGCCACCAGGAGCCAGACCATCAGCTTCATCGACCCGCAGAGTCAGAGCGCCTATTCGGTCGCGTTCAGCCCCGACGACAAGACCCTGGCTGTCGGCGACGGCAATGGCAACACGTACCTGTGGAATGTCGCCACCGGGAGCAAGACTCCCATCATCCTCGCCGACCACGGCAGCACGGGCGTGTGGGCGGTGGCGTTCAGTCCGGACGGTAAGACCCTGGCCGTCGGTGGGGGCAATGGCCATATCTACCTGTGGGATGTCGCCACCGGGAGCCGGACCCCCACCATCCTCGGCGACCCCGACAGCAAGGGCGTGAGCTCGGTGGCGTTCAGCCGCGACGGCACCCTGGCCGCCGGCGATCGCAATGGCCATATCTACCTGTGGGATGTCGCCACCGGGAGCCGGACCCCCACCATCCTCGGCGACCCCAACAGCAAGGGCGTGGAATCGGTGGCGTTCAGCCCCGACGGCAAGACCCTTGCCGCTGGCGACGGCAATGGCAGCACCTATGTCTGGAATGTCGCCACCGGGAGCAAGACCCCCACTACCCTCACCGACCCCGGCAGCGGGGGCATTAACTCGGTGGCGTTCAACATTAGTGGCAACAGTCTGGCGACTGGCGATGAGAGCGGCGGCGTCTACCTCTGGAATATAAGCTCACGCTTATCGCTCGCCGAAGTTAACGTGCCACCGCAGGACCGAACGTGACGCCGCTGTCCGCGGCCGCTCGGATCAGGGAGATCGCTTCCGGACGGTCTCCGAGGGCAGGAGGGCTTTGCCATATCTGTGCCGGGTCAGCGGTTGTGGTATGCGTCGTCGGTGACGCGCTCTCAACGTGTCCGGAAGGACTTGGAGTGTGACGATTGTTTGGCGGGGACAGGCGCGGGGGCGACAGGCCGGACCGGCATTCGTAAGCGCATCGTCATGACTACGACCTGTAACGACAGCATCGGCGATCACAGCCAGCTTGGCCTGTTTCGGGCCTCGACGGCATGGATTGGTTGCCAATAGATTTGGCGCATGACGAGTGAGCCTGGTCACGCCGCGTCCACGCGTCGGCTGGAGTTCTTCGCTGATCCGGCCGGTGAGCTTCAGGTCGCGCTGGCGGAGGGGGCTCGTGCGCTGTACGTGGATGGCGATCTGGGGGCCAGCCGCCAGAAGTTCGAGCAGGCCTACCAGCTTGCCGAGCGGGCCGGTGATATCCAGGCGATGGCCCTGGCCGCCTTGGGCCTGGCTGGGCTGTGGGTCGGCGAATGCCGGACTGTCACTGGCGCGGTGCGGCTGGAGACGCGACTTGAGCACGTGCTTTCGCTGCTCGATCCGCATTCTTCTCTCGCGCTTCGGATCCGGAGCCGGCTGGCGGGAGAGGCCGACTACGTCCGCGGCGGGCACGAGGCGATCCTGGCCGCGCTTGACGTGGCGCGGGCTGCCGCGGATCCGGAGCTGCTGGCGGAGGCCTTGAGCATGGCCCATCACTGCCTGCTCGGCCCGGATCACGTCAAGCGGCGCCGGGAACTGGCCCTCGAGCTGATCAAAGCGAGCTTCCGCACCGAGCGCCGCAGCGACTTGCTGATCGGCCTGCTGTGGCGGACGGTCGACGCCTATTCCGAGGGTGACCCGCATGCCGGACGGCATCTGAGCGAGCTGCGGGATCACCTCAGGCAGCAGAACCACCTGGCCGTCGCGTTCGTGGTCAGCGCCATCGACGTGATGCTGGCCATTCGCGCGGGCCAGTTCGATGACGCGGAATCCCGGGCCCGCATTTGTGCCGCGAGCGGCGCTGCGGCGGGCGACATCGACCATGAATGGTGGCCCGGCGCCCAGCTGGTGACGATCCGCTGGTATCAGGGCCGCCTCGGGGAGCTACTGCCCGTCCTGCGTGACCGGGTCCGGTCGCCGGACCTCAGTGCGGTCGACAACTCCGCTCCCGCCGCGCTGGCCGTCGCCGAGGCCCTGAGCGGAAACCTGGCGGCAGCCGCCAGTTCGCTGGCTGCTCTGTGTGGCGATGACCTCGCACGCCTGCCGCGGTCCAGCAGCTGGCTTGCGACGATGAATGGCGTCGCGGAGGCCGCGTACCTGCTCGGCAACGCCAAAGTGGCCGCACAGGTCTATGAGCTGCTCAGCCCGTACGCCAGCCTGCCGATGATAGGCAGCCTCGGTGTCACCTGCTTCGGGTCGGCTCATCAGGCTCTCGGGGTTGCCTCGCTGACATCGGGGCGAATGGATAAGGCCATCGATCATCTGCACGCGGCGGTCGAGCACAACCTCGCCCTGGCCCACTGGCCTGCGGTGGTGACGTCCAGGCAGCGGCTGGCGCAGGCGTACCGGCTTCGCGGGCAGCCGGGAGACGCCGATGCCGCGCGAGGTGAGCAGGAGACGGCCGCCAGCGAGGCGGCGGCGCTGGGCATCCTCGTACCGCACAGCCGCACTCCCGGGCCATCCGGCACGTTCGCTGAATGCCGCCGGGTCGGGCGGAAATGGTGTCTGGCCTGGCAGGGCCGGAGCGTCCTGATGGAGGACAGCATCGGGATGGCTCACCTGGCCGTGCTGGTCGCCAATCCCCGCCAGGAAATCCGGGCCGCTGACCTGGCGGCCGGGCTTGGTGCGTTCAGGGCCGTCGGCGGTAGCGGCCCGGCCCATGCGGTGCTGGATCAGGCGGCCATAGCTGAATACCGCAAGCGCCTGAAGCGCCTGGACGCTGAGCTCGATCAGCCAGAGCCGGGCGGCGACCGGGACGCCCCGGCTCGGGCCGAACGGGAGTGGCTCATCGCCCAGCTGGCTGGCGCGTCGGGGCTTGGCGGACGCGTCCGGTCCTTCCCCGATGAGGCGGAACGCGCCCGTGTCGCCGTGGGCAAGGCGATCCGCCGTGCCCTTGCCCGCATCACCGAGGCGGATGCGGGCCTCGGCGAGCACCTGCGGCAGACGGTGCATACCGGCGTTCGCTGCTCGTACTGGCCTGGCTGAGATCGGCCGTCGGCGTCCGGCGGTCTCGCGGGCGTGGAACGGGGTGGCGCTGGATGGACCGCCACCGGCATATAAGCCAATAACTGGCGGATAACAGTCGGGCGGCGGGCGGGCCCAGGACGACGGCCACCTGTTGGCCTGGGTGGCCGACCCGCTCCACACCGACGTGTTCGACTGGTGGGCCGGCATACACCGCAACATCGGCATCGCCGCTCCGCCCATGCACATGTAACGACCGGGCCAGCGTCCGGAAGGAGGATGGGAATACCGGCCGCAAGGCGGCACCGCGCCCTTGACCACCAATGGATGCCACTGGGAAGGCGTCTCATGTCGTCGGGCTGACCTCGGGAGCCAGCATGGATGCACTCGCCCCCGTCCTGACTGCCGCGGCGATCGGCCGCTGAGCACGAGCCGCCGCCCATCGGTCACATTCCTCTTTCCGGATCCGACATAGCGGTAGACCATCGAGCACGTAACGATACGAAGAGGGACGCGATGCGAGTCTTCGTCGCGGGGGCGAGCGGTGCGATCGGCACCCGGCTCGTTCCTCAGCTCATCGACCAAGGACACCAGGTGATCGGCACCTTCAGGTCGCCAGGAAACGGCGAGCAGGTGGGGGCGCCCGGCGCGCAGCCGTCGCGCTCGACCTGCTTGACGCGCGCGCGGTACGCGAGGCCGTCCTCAAGGCCCAACCCGAGGCGATCATCCACCAGGCGACGGCCCTGGCCGCCGTGCGCTTCGGCAGGAGCCTCGACCGCAGCTTCGCGCCGACCAACCGGCTTCGGACCGAGGGCACCGACGCGCTGCTGGCTGCGGCGCGCGAAGCAGGCGTGCGCCGGTTCGTGGCCCAGAGCTTCGCTAGCTACCGCTACGCCCGGAAAGGCGGGCCGGTCAAGACCGAAGACGATCCGCTCGACCCCGCCCCGCCGGCCATGGCGCGCGAGACCAACGCCGCGATGCGTCATCTCGACGAGGCGGTCACCAACGTCGGCGGGATCGCGCTTCGCTATGGCGGCTTCTACGGCGCCGCCCACGACGGGTTGATCAAGCCCGTGCGCAAGCGTCAGTTCCCGATCATCGGCGATGGCGGCGGCATCTCCTCGTTCATCCACCTGGACGACGCGGCCGCCGCGACCGTGCTCGCGCTCGAACACGACGGAGCCGGCCTGTACAACATCGTCGACGACGAGCCCGCCCCGATGAGCGAGTGGCTGCCGGCGCTCGCGGAGGCGCTCGGCGCCAGATCGCCGCGCCACGTCCCCCTGTGGCTCGCGTGGCTGATCGCCGGGAAAGGCATGGTGATGATCGCGGTCGGGTCCCGCGGCGCCTCGAGCGCGAAGGCCAAGCAGGAGCTTGGCTGGACGTTGCGGTACCCCAGCTGGAGACAGGGCTTCGCGGCCGCCTAGGCGTCGGCCCCCTCGGTGGACGGGCGGGCATCTGATCCGGCCCCCGGAGCCAGCCACTCGCCAACCTGACCTGGGCCCGAACCGCCGGGCGCTAGCGAATGTCCTGTTCCGCCAGGAACGACGATAGGGCGTCTTCCATCTTGCGCAGGTGTGCCGCGCTGATCCGGGTGCTGATCCAAGCCTGGGTGGCGAGGAAGAACTTCAGGCTGGCCGCGCAGATGCCTGCCTGAGCCGGCGCGAGCGTGCACGCGATCATCTGGCCCCCAGCGGCGTCTGCTTCTGTCCGGGCCGTGTACAGCGCGACGGTCGGGTCGGTGCCATCGCCCGAGCCCTGGATATTGCGGTCTTTCACGTTGGCCGGGACGAGCACGGCAGCCGCGTACAGGCTCGCGGTATCGGTCGGGATCTGCCTGATCACGTCGGCCGGAGGATGAGCGCACAAGGCATCGCCTTGGCGGAAGGCTTCGTCTGCGGCACGAACGGCGGGAATGTACGGGCAGGCCAGATCGGTGCTCGGCCCCACCCCGCCGGGGCTGATCGTCACCGTCACCCTCTCGGAACGGTTGGAGACCGAGGTTGCCGTCATGAACTCGCCACCGTCAGCGCTGGCCAGCCCTCCCTGGCAGGTGGCAGATTTCTGACCCAGCAGATACGAGGTCGAGCCAGGCAGGAACGTGGTCCCGAAGATCTGTGCGTCCGGGGGCGGCGCCAGAGATGCCGAGAGCCTCATCGTGGCCGGTGCCGCTCGCGGCGAGTAGGGCGTCCCGGCGTAGTCACGGGCTGGGACGGGGCAAGAAGCGACATGAACCTCGACCCGTGCCGAGCTAGTGGAGGCCGTGGACGGAGCCAGGGCCGTGGTGGAGGTCGTCGCTGGTGAACCTGAAGCGCAGCCGGCCATGAGCACGGCCATCAGCACCGAGCCGATGACGAACAGCGACCGCCTTCTCACTCCCGTATTATCTCAGAGGCATCCCTGGACGGCGGCAGCCTGGCCTCCTCGGTCGCGCTCATGCAACTGGCGGCCGCCACCATTCCGGCTCGGCGATGTACTTCTTGAGGCCTTCGAGCCCGTAGTAGTGAGCCCGTCTCGCTGTGGTTGACCGTCCGCGGCGCATACCCCCAGCCCGGCGACGGCTTGCCCGTCACCGGGCTGACCTGGCCCGGAAGGCCGCCAGCCAGCCCCTCCCGGCGGGACTGAGGCCGCCGCCGGCGATCCGCGCTGCCCACGCCCGCAGCGGCCACGGGCCCTCCGCCGCGCCCCCGTCCGGCCCGCGGCTTGGATGCCTGCCTGATCCACAAGCTGAAATCCCGCCCCTCGACCGGCGTCGCCTGCTCCCAGCGGACATCCACCGCGGCCAGGAACCGCCACCAGCGCAGCAAGTCCATCGCATACGACCGCAACGTCAGCGGAGCACGCGAGGCAGCCAGCAGCTCCCGCA
>JASHYW010000048.1 GCA_030042885.1 Streptosporangiaceae bacterium
GAATCACGTCCGTCCGCGCCGGGCTCCAGTAGCTGACGTACCGGTTCTGGGTGCACTGCTGAGGCGTCCCGGCCGGACCGATGGTCACACCCCGGACCGTTCGGGTAAAAGATCTTGATTTTTCCGAACGGTCCATGGTGTCCCGGTCTGCCCGCTGCGACAGGCGCATGCCACGGGGCCGCGGCGATGTCCTGGTCAGCGGCGTTCCGGTCATCGGATACCGGAGTCCGCGGTCAGCTGCCGGTCCATCGGGGCGGGCGGCGTTCGGCGAAGGCGCGCACGCCCTCGCGGGCGTCGTCCGAGGTCAGCATCTGCTGGTAGGCAGGCAGGCCGCCGCGCATGATCTGGTAGCCCTCGGTCACGGAGGTGCCCTCGGTTTCGCGCATGATCTCCAGCGCGGCCGCGACGGAAAGCGGCGCGGAGCCGCAGATCGCGTGCGCCAGTTCGTAGGCCGCCTGCATCAGGCGGCCGGCGGGAACGACCTTATTCACCAGGCCCCAGCGGGCGGCTTCGGCTGCGCTGATGCGCCGGCCGGTGAGCAGGTACTCCATGGCGATCGGGCGCGGCAGCCGGGATGGAAGGCGGAGCAGGCCGCCAGCGTCGGGGACGAGGCCGAGGGTCACCTCGGTGAGCGCGAACTGCGCGTGCTCGGCGGCTACCACGAGGTCGGCGGCAAGAACAAGCTCGAACCCGCCGCCGAGCGCTAGGCCGTTGACCGCGGCGATGACCGGCTTGCCGAGGTCGAAGAACTCGGTGAGACCCGCGAATCCGCCTGGACCATGGTCGGCGGCGATTCCCTCCCCTTCAGCGGCCGCCTTCAGGTCCCAGCCGGCGCTGAAGAAACGCTCGCCGGCCCCGGTGAGGATAGCGACGCGAAGCCCGGATTCGCTGCGGAGACGGTCGAAGGCGGCGTACAGGGCGTGGCTGGTCGTGACGTCGATCGCGTTGGCCTTGGGCCGATCCAGGGTGATGACGAGGACAGGGCCGTCTGTTCGGGCCTGAACACCCATGGCCTTCACGCTCCATAAGGACGCAGCAGGGACCGGGCGATGATATGCCGCTGGATTTCGCTGGTGCCGTCCCAGATGCGCTCGACCCGGGCGTCGCGCCACCAGCGTTCGGCCGGGAACTGCGACATCAGGCCCATGCCCCCGAAGATCTGCACCGCGGTGTCCGTCATCCGGCCCAGCATCTCCGACGCGTACAGTTTGGCCATGGCTGCGTCCGCGTCGGTCATGGTGCCGCTGTCGCACTTCGCGGCGGCTTTCAAGGTGAGCAGCTCGGCCGCCTCCAGCTGCGTGGCGCAGTCGGCCAGCTGGAAGCCGACGCCCTGGAAGCGGCCCACGGGCTGGCCGAATTGCTTGCGGGTAGCCGCCCATCCGGTGGCCGCGTCCAGCACGCGGCGGGCGCGGCCGATGCTCGTGGCGGCGACCGTCAGCCTCGTCGCGCCCAGCCACTGGCCCATCAGCTCGAAGCCGCGCCCCTCCTCGCCCAGCAGGTTTCCCGCCGGGACGCGGCAACCGGTGAATGACAGCTCGCACTGATGGTAGCCGCGGTTCGAGACGCAGCCCGGGCCCCGGGTGACGGTGAGGCCGGGGGAGTCCTTGTCCACCAGGAACGCGGTGATCTTCTTCTTCACCGGGCCGCTCTTCGTGGTCTCGGTCCCGGTGGCGGCGAACAGGATGATGAAGTCGGCCACGTCGGCATGGCTGATGAAATGCTTGGTGCCGTCGATGACGTAATCGTCTCCATTCCGGCGGGCCGTCGTGGACATGGAGCGGATGTCAGAGCCGGATCCAGGCTCGGTCATCGCGACGCAGTCGTGCCGCTCGCCGCGGATGGCCGGTATCAGGTAGCTCTTCCGCTGGTCCTCGTTGCAGCCCTGCAGGATATTGCTCGGCCGCTCGACCAGCATCTGCAGGGCGTAGCTGGCCCGGCCCAGTTCCCGTTCGGCCAGCACCAGGGACACCGCGTCGAGGCCGCCGCCACCCAGTTCGGCGGGCATGTTGGCCGCGTAAAGCCCGGCGGCGATGGCCTTCTTGCGTATCTGGCCGGCCAGCTCCCGCGGGACCTCGTCCAGGCGCTCCACCTCCTCCTCGTGGGGGTAGAGTTCCTTCTCCACGAAGGCCCGGACGGTATCCACGATGAGCCGCTGCTCTTCGGTGAGCGTGAAGTCCACTATGCCTCCGGGGTGTCGGCGGCGCCGCGGGGATGTCCAGCCGGGATGCGGATGGAGCGCCCGACGTAGGCGGGGACCGGCAGCGCGGCGTGCGCGGCACGTATCTCGCGGAGCCTGCGGGCGATGTGCTCTGGGAAGGGGATGGCCTTGCCCGCCCGCGTGTCCACGTGCAGGAGCATCTGCTCGGCGGTGGCGACCAGGCCGCCCGTGGCGCCGTACATCTCGTGCAGGATGTGCAGCCGCTTGGCGTCGGTGCCCAGCACCTGGATCGTGAGGCGGAGGCGCTCGCCCTCATATGCCTCGCGCAGGTTGCGCAGGTGGGTTTCTACCGTGTAGAGCGAGTGGCCCTCCTGGCGGTAGGCGTCGTCGACACCGAGGAAGCGGAAGAAGGCGTCGGAGCTCTCGCCCATGATCAGCAGATATGCGGATTCGGTGAGGTGGTGATTGTAGTCGGTCCACTCGGGCGAGACCGTGACCTCGTGCAGCCTGAACGGGACCGGGATGGCCATCGCGCTGTCTCCTGCGCCTTATCGAGTCCCTATGCCCGTGGAGCGGTCGTCCGGCCGGCCAGCAGCCGAGTAGCACCAGCAATGTTCACGATACGAACGATCTGTTACTTCTGCGAAGCGTATCGGGGCGGCGAGGCGAGGGTCAATAGGTGATCGCCCCTCGGAAGCGCTTGTGTACTGCTTCACAAGGTTTCCGCGGATACGCTGGCGGCTCTGCCGGACTTCGGCCATGACAGCGGCGACCGCTCATCGGCACTGGCTGCCGCATTCGGTGCAGATGCCTGGCGTACGTGTGCTCGCCTTCAGACCGTTCCGCGAGGCCAGAGCTCCACCAGCTGCGCTGGGCTGATGTTACCGCCACTGCATATCAGTGCCACCTTCCGGCCTGCGAACCGTCCGGGTACGTCCAGCACGGCAGCGAGGGCGGCCGCCCCTGCTGGCTCGACGAGGTTGCGTGTCTTCTCGATCATCAGCCGGGTCGCGGCCGTGAGCGCCTCCTCGGAGACCAGGACGAAGTCGTCCAGCAGCTCCCACAAGATCCGCTGTGGCAGCTCGAATGCGGTCCGGGTCGCGAGCCCCTCTGCGAGTGTGGTTGTGGTGTCCTCCAGAAGCGAGCGAGCTTGCCAGGAGCGGTAGGCGGCCGGGGCCGCTTCGGACTGCACGCCGATCACCTCGATCGACGGGCGGACGGCCTTGGCCACCACGCACGCCCCCGCC
>JASHYW010000357.1 GCA_030042885.1 Streptosporangiaceae bacterium
GGATATCAGCCACCCATCGTTCTATCCGGAAGCCGCCTATTCGAGCGAATCCGGTAAAGCCCATAAGGAACTGACCGAATAGGTTGAAAGTCTTAGTGTCGCTGTCCTCCTGCCTGCCATCGGACCAGGTAACTCGCCGGTCGGAAACCAGCGCCACGTACCCATCGGTAAGAACGGAGATGATCTCAGTCACAAAGCCATAATATCGGCTTCCGGCGACCCGGAACGCTTGCGAAGTATGACTAACGCTAAAGGCCTATAACCTGGCAGGGAGGTAACTGGATAGGCCTGTGCCCGATGCGCCACGCGCGTTCCAGCACAACTACCCCGGGCCCGGGTCTGGAGCGAGGACAATCGGCGGTCGCTGAGCCGCGGTCCCGGCCTAAGTAACACCGCCTGGGTAACACCGGACCGCGCGGCGGACACTTAATACTGCAACGGCACTTAGTTGATCCCGTGAGGGATCATTGAGTGCATGATGATGGATCTTGTTGCGGCCGGGCTGGACCAGCTGCATGAGCGGATCGCGGGCCGGTTCGGCCGTGCTGAGCCGCGGGCCCGGGTGCGGGAGTATGTGTCCGGGCTGGTCACGGGCCTGGAGCGGAAGAACGGCTGGACGCTGGCGGAATGGGCCGGCGAGGTGAGTCCCGATGGGATGCAGCGGCTACTGCGCCGGGCGGACTGGGACGTGGACGGGGTCCGCGATGATGTCCGCGCCTATGTGCTGGAGCAGCTGGGCGAGCCGGACGGGGTGCTGATCGCCGATGACACAGGTTTCCTGAAGAAAGGCACCCGGTCGGCGGGAGTGCAGCGGCAGTGTTCCGGGACCGCCGGGCGGACGGAGAACTGCCAGGTCGGGGTGTTCCTGGCGTACGCGTCCGGGCGCGGGCACGCGCTGATCGACCGGGAGCTGTACCTGCCGCAGTCCTGGGCTGGTGATCCGGAGCGGTGCCGGGCGGCGGGTATCCCGGACGATGTGGAGTTCACGACCAAGCCACGGCAGGCGCAGGCGATGCTCGGCCGGGCGATCGCCGCGGGCGTGCCGTTCGCCTGGTTCACCGCCGATGAGACCTACGGGCAGGCCAAGTGGATGCAGGCCTGGCTGGAAGACCAGGACGTGTGGTACGTGATGGCGATCCGGTGCAGCGACACGCTGACCTTGCCCGCCGGTGAGCGGCGGGCCGATGACCTGATCGCGGCCGTGCCCGCGCGGTCCTGGCAGACGATCTCGGCCGGAGCCGGGGCGCACGGACCGCGCGAGTACGACTGGGCCCGGGTCCCGGTCCGGCCCGGCTGGAAGCGGGGCCGCGGGCACTGGCTGCTGGCCCGCCGTTCCCTGTCCGGCCCCGATGAGATCGCCTACTACGCCTGCTATGGGCCGCGCCGCTCCAGCACCGCCGGCCTGGCGTGGATCGCGGCCAGCCGCTGGCATATCGAAGAGTGCTTCCAGCAGGCCAATGCCTGTGCTTTGCATTGCGGTTCCGTTCCCTCATGGTTTCTCGAATAGTCCAGATTGATCGGGTTTGACCTGGATACGCAGGCCGCTTCGCCTGCCGTGGCGGACGTGGACGGCGGCGAGTTCGCCGCGCTGGACCTTATGCAAAACGGTCTGCCTGGCCACGCCGAGCGCGGCGGCTGCCTGGTTCAGGGGGAGCCAGCCGTCGGGTGCCTGCCCGGTGACCTTGGCGCGCAGTTCGCTGGTGAGGCGGATGCGCCAGGGTGCTCCTGGTTCGGCCTGCTCGCCGGGGATGAACCCGTCGGCGATCCACCGGTAGATAGTGGAGACCCCGACGCCGAGTCCGGCGGCGGCCTTGGTGATGCTCACCACGTCATCACCTTGGCCGGCCGGGGTGACATTCTTGCGGGCTGCGGCGGGGATGCCGTGGGCGTGGCGCAGGTCCGCGACGCGGTTCTTGGTGAACGCCAGCCCGGTTCCGGTGCGCCGGCCCTGTCGGGCGAGCACGCCGGCGATCGTGGCGTCGTCGTGGTGTTCGGCCAGGCGGCGGACCAGATCGACGGTGGAGGTGTCGGTGGTGCGCCAGGGTGTTCCCAGGCGGGGCAGCGTCACGGTGATGCTGCTGCTTGCCCCTCCTTCCCAGTAGATGGTCAGGGCGGCGGTGCGTGCCTGCTGGTCGACGGTGACGGTGATTTCGGTGAGCAGGGCGCGGATCAGCTGCTTGCGTTCACGGGGCGTGGTGGAGGGTGCGTCGAAGACTGCCCGGATGTCGGCTCCGGCTTCTGCCAGCCACCGCACCTCGTCGTCGGTCAGTGAGCTGGGCTGGCGGGCCTGTTCGGCGGCTAGTGCGGCCTCGGCCGCGGTGACCGCGGCCAGCTTGTCCTCCCAGGCCGCTTCCAGCGTGCGGGCCACCAGCCGGTTCTCCGGCTCGCAGGCGTCATACTGGCGGCGGGCGCGGCCGGCCTCATAGCGGGCCCGTTCGACGGCGAGCTCGAAGGCCTTCAGCCGTTCGGCCCGGGCGGCCTCGGCATCGGCCAGCGCCTGGGCGGTGGCCGCCAGCGCGGCCGGCTCCAGCGTGGCGAAGACCTCGGCCAGGACCGCCTTCTCCAGTTCCCGGCCGCCCGCGCTCTGGCAGTGGGGCGCCTTCCGGCCCAGGTAGGTGGTCTCGGCGGCGCAGTAGTAGCGGGGCCGGACCCCGCTGCGGCCGCTCCTGTCATACCCGGTGCGCATCATCCGGCCGCACCGGCCGCAGCGGAGCAGGCCCTGCAGCAGCCCGCGGCCTTCCCGGACTGCGCCACCGCCCTGCCCGGCCGGGGCGGGGCAGTTCGCGCGCAGTTTCTGCTGATTGCCCAGGTACTCCTCCCAGGTGATGTATCCGCGGTGGTGCCCGGTGATCAGCACTTCCCACTGGTCCATGGGAACCGGCCGCCGGATGCTGCGGCTCGGCCGGCCCTGCCCGGCTGCCGGGCGGGCATTACGGGTGCGGCCGAACGCGAACGCCCCGGCATAGCACGGGTTGGCCAGTATGCCGATCACCGCGCCGTAGCTGGCCGCCACCCACTCGATGCGCCCGCCGGCCCGGCACCGGGGCAGCTCGAGCCCGTCATCGCGCATCGACAGCATCACCTGCCGGGCCGACCCCAGCTCAGTGAACCGGCGGAACACGGTGGTGATCGCCTCGCGCACCGCCTCATCAGCGGACAGCACCGGCTGCCCCGCCGGGTCATACTCCACGCCGGCCGGGAGGGCGACACGGAGCTCACCCTTGGCCGCCTTATGCCGCATCCCGGCGATCAGCCGGCCCTTGATCAAGTGCAGTTCTGCCTCGGAGATCGTCCCTTTCAACCCCAGCACCAGGCGGTCGGAGTAGGCGGCCGGGTCGTAGATGCCGTCCCCGTCGGCGATCAGCGTGCCGGTCACCCCGCACAGGTCAAGAAGCTGATACCAGTCAGAGTTGCTGCGGGCCAGCCTGCTCGCCTCCAGGCCCATGACCAGCCCAGCCCGGCCGAGCGCAACCTCGGCGACCAGCCGCTGGAACCCCTCCCGGCCGGCCGCATCCGCGCCGGACAAGCCCAGGTCAGCGTCCACCACCTGGACTCGCTCCCGGTCCCACCCCAGCGCGACCGCCCGCCCGGCCAGCTCATACTGGCGTTCCAGGCTTTCGGTATTGGCCCGCGTCTGGGCCAGCGTGCTCTGCCGGACATAGACCAGGCACAGCCGCTCCCGGTGCGAGGCCGTGATCTTCGAGAGGTCAGTCACGACGGCACCTCCCCCGAACTGCCGGCCGTGCCCGGGCCGAGCACGGACCTGGCGATCATCCTGGCCAGCAGCGCCAGCACCCGCGCCCGGGCCTGCTCGGGCAGGCCATCCCACCGGGCCGGGAAGCCATCTTCGCCTGCGAACAAAGCCAGCTGCCGGGCAGGCGCTATCCTGACAACGCGCATGGGTTCACCTCTTCCGGTTCGTTTGCCGCGATCAGGAACGAGGTGAACCTATTGCCGTTTCCGGGGCCGTGCGGCCAGGACCGGCGCAACCACCCGCCGCCGCGCAGCTAGCCCGCAACGCCCGGGCCGCCTCGGTGAACGGCCTGCCGGCATCAAGCGCCCGTGCGTACTCCGGCTCACAGCACACCCGCGGATCCCCCGGGCCGGCCCCGAACCGCTGCTCAGCCCGCTCCCGGACCTCATCGGCCCACACGCCCCACGCACGGCAGGCCGCCTCCAGCTCGGCTACCGCTGCCGCCAGGTGCCCGCGAGCCCGCTCCAGCCCGCCGCTCACTGGTCCCGGTCCTTCGCCGTCACGCCGGCGGCTAGCTCACGCAGCCGCCGGATACCCGCCACCGACAAGATCGCCGCCCCCGTCGCGGCCACGCCGGGACCACCCAGATCGGTGTCGCCCACCCGAACCGGCGCCGGAAAACCGTCCGGCAGCATCACCATCAGCCACACACCGCCGTTACGGCGGTACGCAGACATCACTGGCACCCGCCGGCCAGCCAGCGGATGCCGCGGATTCGTAAGCTCGACCTCGGCCGGAAGCCGGTCGAAGCCCCGTAGTGTGTGACTACCTCTAAGAACGAGACCGGCCTGGACCATTACCAGGTCCGCAGGTACCGCGCCTGGTACCGGCACATCACGCTATCGATGCTGGCGCACGCGTTCCTCGCCGTCACCGCCCGCGCCCGGCGCGCGGAACCAGGCCGGCCAGAACCACTCCCTGCTTGCGGGAACGCCGCCGGCGATCCGGCTAAAAAGGGGTCCTGATACCT
>JASHYW010000358.1 GCA_030042885.1 Streptosporangiaceae bacterium
GCAGGAGGCCCACCCGATGGGTATCACGGTCGGCCGGCACCAAGGGCCGCCGCCAGGCGAGGAGGACATCATCGCGATGATGCGCGCTCAAGGCCTGGCTCCGCATGCCTGGGGCAATGCCCCCGGCGACACCTGCGGCTGGCATGAGCACGGCGATGAAAGGGGCTGTATTCCATCGGTGGCCGGATCGTGTTGCACACCGCAGCGGTGATGCTGATCTCGGTCCCGGGGACCGGCTGGTGCTGCCACCGCACACCCCGCACGCGGCCACCGTCGGCGCCGAAGAGGTCAGCTGGGTTGAGGCCGCCCGCCAAGGACAGGTGCGGGCTCGGCCAAGTACGCGCAGCGGCAAATGAGTACATTCGCGACAAGAGCGCCGATGTATAAACATACGGCCTGGCGGACCGACCTTGGCGGGGCCGTAACGGGATCTGCTAAGCGGTCAATGACGCGAAAAGCTCGTGATAACCGCGCGCCGACCCGCCTTATTGCATGCTTGCGGTGGTCGATAAGTAGGTCGGTCAAAACGTGCCGAAGGATTGTTCTGTCCGCTGTCTTGGCCCCGTCTCCGTCGGCTGTGGTCATAAAGACGCGGCCGGCTCAGGCGGTGATGACGACCTTTCCCCGGGCGTGTCCTTGTTCGAGGTGGCTGATGGCCTCGGCGGCCTCGGTCAGTGGATAGGTCCGGTCGATCACGGGTGCGACCTTCCCGGTTTCGGCCAGGTCGCTCAGGACGGCCGGATCGTTCTTGTTCTGGTGGGCCAGGAAGAAGACCATCGGCTGGCTCACCGCCGGTGACAGCAGAGCCATCGTGGCCGAACGGCCCAGCGGCCCGATCCAGCGGCCCTTGCCCGGGCCGCCGACCCCGACCGGGACCCCCTTGGGAGCCAGGACCCGCCTGGTCTTCGACAGGGTCCGGTTTCCCGCGATGTCGATCACCAGGTCGTACCGCCGCCCCGCGGCGGTGAAGTCCTCCCGGGTGTAGTCGATGGCCCGGTCGGCGCCGATCGAGGCGACCATCTGCACGTTCTGCGTGCTGCACACGCCGGTCACCTCGGCACCGAACGCCTTGGCGATCTGCACGGCGAACGCCCCCACCCCGCCCGAAGCGCCATTGACCAGCACCCGTTGCCCGGGCCGGACCTCTCCTTTGTCGCGAAGCGCCTGCAACGCGGTGAGGCCCGCCACCGGAACCGCCGCCGCCTGCTCGAACGTCAGGCCGGCCGGTCTGGCGAGCACCGCCCCGTCGTGGCGGATGCTGACGTACTCGGCGAGGGTGCCGAGGTCCTGCAGGCCGCCGGACACCTCCTCGCCGGGCCGGAACCCGGCCACGTTCTTGCCCACCGCTTCGACTGACCCCGTCATGTCTGCGCCCAGCCTGGCGGCGCTGGCCCTGGGCCGCGACAACCCCGCCAGCATCCGGACCAGGTACGGCATGCCCTGCATGAAATGCCAGTCGAGCGGTTGACCGACGCCGCCCGCACCCGGACCAGCACCTCGTCGTTGCCGACGGCAGGCATCTTGGCGTCGGCGAGCTCCAGGACGTCCGGCGGCTCGTACCGGTGGTAGCGGATCGCCTTCATGCTGCCCCCATGACCGGCGGTGCACAGCATCTGCTTGATCAATGCTGTCCCTGACCGCCGCCGAGCCAGATCCCGGGCAGGCGCTCAGCCCAGATCATCACATAACCCACGCAGGCCTGACCACACGCTGACCGGCGGAAGCATGCACCGTGGGCCGTTGGTCTTTCCTGGCTGGGACTTGGGTCCCTGTGGGGTGATCTGCGCGGCTCGTAAATTTGTGTGGCGTGACTGCGCACGATGACGTGCTTTCTGAGCGGGAGTGCTGGGAGCTGCTGGCGACGGTTTCGGTGGGCCGGCTGGCGTTGTCGGTCCGCGCGCTGCCGGTCATCGTGCCGGTGCAGTACTACCTGGATGGCCGCAGGCTGGCGGTGTGCCTGGGGCACCACGGGCTGCCCGAGCGGTCGCTGGATGAGGCGGTCATCGCGTTTGCCGCTGATTCGATTGACCCGGTGACCAGGTCAGGCTGGCTGGTCCAGGTCCAGGGCCGGTCGGTGATCCCCCGCGGGCTCCGGATCGATACCGACTGCGGCTGGCCCGCCGCGGCTCAGGTCGTGGAGATCGAGCCGGGGACGATCAGCGGCCACTGGATGCACCTGTGCCCGTTTATCGACGTGCTGCTGGCCGCCGGCCCGCCGCCGCCGACCGTGTGAGAGCCGCTCGCCCCGGCTCTCCGGCGATCCCCGCTTCCCGGCTTCCGCGGTCAGGGCGAGGCAAGCGCCAACCTGCGTGGCCTGGCCCACCGCGCGGCCGCTGTTCCTGCTGCGCGGCGGCGGGATCGGTGGTTGCGCCGGCGATGCTGCCGAGCAGGGAGCGTATGGTCGCGGTCGCGGTCTGGCGCACGATCACCGGGTCCAGCCCGGCCCCGGGCGGGGTCCGGTAGACGCCGTCCGGCCCGACCAGGGTGGCCTGCTCGCCGTCCGGGGCCACGGTGATGTCGGCATCTAGGACCGGAAACAGCTGCCCGCTCGCGGCGGCTTCCCACCGCAGGATCAGCAGCGATACCGCGCCGCGCAGACCCGCGGGACTGCACCGCAGCCAGCTTGGGAAGCGCCGACGCCGGGGCGATCCCGGCGGTCCCCTACGCCCCAGGCCGCATGCGAGGCCCGGATCAGTGACCCGCCGGCGACCAGGCCGGCCAGCCGGGCGGTCGCCGCCGCGGCGCCGGCCGCCGCCCGCGCTTCGCCGCCGATGAACACGTCCGTAGTGCCCCCGGCGCGCCCGCCAGGCGGGTACGGGCTTAAGTCCCGGCCTCAGGGCCGCAAGCCCGGCCCAGCGGCCCACCCGCTTGTATCAGGGCACGATGTCACCAGGGCGGCTCGCCGCCGCTGCCGGGGCGCCGGAACCGGAAGACATGATCGCGGATCTCGTGGATGGTGTCGTCCAGCCGCTGGAGCGCTTCGCTGATCTGCTTCCGGGCCAGCTCCGCGGGCTGGCCTGCGGCCGTTTCCAGGCTGAGCCCGACGTGGAACAAGCCGGCGACGACCCGGTCCAGCAGGTCCTCTGCGTGATGTGCCTGGCCTGCGAGCGCGGCGCGGACCAGGTCGGTGAGGTCGTCCTGCCCGTGCTCGTGGGTGGCGTCCCGGACCACGGCCAAGACGAAATGACCGCTGGCTGTCGGGATCGGGCTCAGCGTGATCGTCACTGGGATGGTGGTGCCGTCCTGGCGCAGGCCGACCAGCCGGGCCCGGTCTGCCATCGGCCGGGCGGTCGGCTTTTCCGCATACGCCGCCCGGTCCAGGCGGTGCACGTCCCGCAGGCTGGCTGGTATCAGGGACTCCACCGGCTGCCCGGCCAGCTCGCCGGGCTGGTAGCCGAACATCGCCGCCGCCTGCCGGTTCGCCAGCACGATCCGGCCGTCCTCATCGGCTAGCACGATCCCGTCGGCCAGCGCGTCGATCAGCCGCCGCAGCACCGTCTCGTCCGGCGGCGCCGGATCCTCGAGGGGATCCGGTCCGTCCGGCTCCCCGGCAGCGATGGCCGCCTCCACCGAGGAGTACACCGGAACCAGCCGGTCCAGGCCCTGCGCGGCCAGCAGCCGTCGGACAGCTGGCGCGGTGGCCACCAGCCGCAGCTCCGCCCGGCGGACCGCCGCCTGCTGGTACGCCCGGGCTAGTACGTCGATGCCGGCGTGCTCACACGACGCCGTCGCCGACATGTCCGCGATCACCACCGCCGCGCCGCGGTCGAACGCTGCCAGCAGCTGTTCACGGACCCGCGCGGCGTTCGACACGTCGACATGCTCGGGAAATGCCACCACGGCCCGCAGGCCCGCCCACGCCACCGGCTCCTTGCCCTCCTCCATGACAGCAGCTTGGCACGCTGACACCAGCCATGACAGCACCGGCCCGGATCACTCCGCGCGACCGGTACCGCAAGTCGCCCCGGATCACGTCGGCCGCAACATCAGCGCTGCGGCTGGCAGATCCGCTTCAGCCTCTTCCATGAGATCGATTCAGGAACAATCGTTGAGGTCAGCAGCGGTCCTGCGCGGTCCCGGCGGCGTGCCGGAGTATGCGGACTTCGCCGGGCCGCCCGTGCCGCCGGGCCGGGAGCTCGTCGAGCTGGCGGCAGCCGGGATCCATCAGGTCGTGCGGTTACTGGCGGCCGGCCGGCACTACGGCTCCACCGGGAGGTACCCGCTGATCCCGGGGGTCGACGCGGTGGCCCGAACCGCCGGCGGCGGGCTGGTCTACACCGGCTACGTGCAGCTGCCGTACGGCACGCTCGCCGAGCGGATGGCGGTGCCCGCCACGATGAAACTGCCCCTTCCCGGCGGCGCCGGGCCGGAGCACGTCGCCGGCGGGGTCAACCCGGCCTGTCCTCCTGGCTGCCGCTGCGCAGCCGGCAGTCCGAGGCCGGGCCGCTGGGCACGGTCCTGATTCTCGGCGCGACCGGCATGGCCGGCCTGCTCGCCGTGCAGAACGGCCGGCTGCTCGGCGCGGACCGGGTCATCGCGGCCGGCCGCGACCAGGCCCGCCTCACCCGCGCTGCGGCGTACGGCGCGACCCCGGTGCCGCTGCCCGATACCCGCGAGGCCGCCGCGGCAGCTCTGGCCGGCGCCATCGGCGGTGCTGCCCCGGGCCTAGTGCTCGACTTCGTCTGGGGCACACCGGCCGAGGCCATGTTCGCCGCCCTGGCCCGCCACGGGCCGCGCCTGGTTGCCCACGGCGGGCGCTGGTGGCAGGCTGTCGGAGTGCCTACTCGCCTCGTCCACCTGGTTGTTGACGCGGCCCGGCCCGCCCCGCTCGCCCAGTTCTGGGCGGCCGCCCTGGGCTGGGAGATAGCCGCTGAGGGAGACGAGGAGGTCGACGTCTGCCCGGCCGGGTACAGCTATCCCGACCCTGTCGCGCTGCCGCTGGTGTTCGTGCCAGTGCCCGAGGCCAAGACCGGCAAGAACCGGGTCCACCTGGATCTGGCCACCGAATCGGCGGCACACCAGGCCGCCGAGGTCGAGCGGCTGCTCGGCCTGGGCGCGGTCCGCACTGACATCGGACAGGGCGACGTGGCCTGGGAGGTGCTGGCCGATCCTGAGGGGAACGAATTCTGCGTCTTGGACCCGCGGCCGGTCTACATCGGGGTTGGTCCCGTGGCGGCGGTCGTGGCGGATTGCCGCGATCCCGCCGGGGTGGCCGGGTTCTGGCGGCTGGCCACGGGCTGGGTGACAGGCAACTCGCTCGACTTGCCCGGCGGCGGGGTATCGCTGCGTTCACCGGCCGGGGTCGGCCCGTTCCTGGAGCTGGTGCCGTCCGCGGACCCCAAGACGGTCAAGAACCGGGTACACGTGGACGTGGCCCCGTTGCCGGGCGACGATCATGCGTCCGCGGTGGCGGCGCTGCTATCGGCCGGGGCGGTGCCTGCCGACGTCGGCCAGGGGCCGGTTTCCTGGACTGTGCTGGCCGACCCTGAGGGCAGCGAGTTCTGCGTGCTGTTGCCGCGTTGACATCCTCCCCCCGCCCGAAGGCCAGGTGTTCGTGCCGCGACCTCGATGACACCGGGTTGAGTCGCGGAGCCCCATCCAGACACATAATGGGGTAATCGGGGCGCCGGCAGGTGCCCGCTTTGCAGGAACGTCACCCGCGCCGAATCGGCAGGGAGGAACTCGGCAGGCCAGCGTTCCGATCACGCTCAGCGACTACGGCTGGCCCGCGGGCGCCGGTGACGTGGTGCCGGGGCAGGCGAGCGGGCAGGACATCGACCTCAACGGCGGCCAGTGGTACGTGATGCGGCCCTCGGGGCAGCCGCTGATCCCGGCGTCATGACCACCGGTCAGCAACGGGCCGGTCCCGGGCGCCGGGCGGTGCTGGTGTCAGCCGGGGGCCTGGCGGCCGGCGCGGCGGCGGCCAGCGCCGACTGGGCCCTGGCCCGATGCAGGCGTTCGACCGGATGTACGAGCCGCACGAGGCCCGTGAGGACACCGTGGTGTTCCCGGCGTTCCGCCAGATCGTCCCAGCGGGTGAGCTGGCCGGCCTCGGCCAGCACTTCGCCGACCTGGAGCACCAGCAATTCGGCACCGACGAGTTCGCCGCCATGGTGGCCCGGGTAGCCAGCATCGAGCAGAACCTCGGCCTCTACGACCTGGCCCAGTTCACCCCGCAGGTGAGCCAGTAGACCACGCCGGCATAAGCCGGCCGGACACCACGCGGGACGCCTTCGGTGCGGGTATAGGTGGCGCATCCGCGGCCGCGGCTGGCTCAGATCATTGCTATTCGGTTGTCCGGCGCCGGAAATATCGTGATGCGAGCGGCGCGGCCGCGGCGAGGATCAGCACCGACCAGGCCAGCGATGCCTCGATGGGGTGTTGCATCGGCCAGGCGCTGATCGATGCGGACGGGTTCGGATTGTCCCAGAGCTGGCGGGCTGCGGCGGTTACTGCGCTGACCGGGTTCCAGTCTGCGACGGCCTGCAGCCAGCCGGGCATGTGCTGGGTCGGCACCATCGCGTTGGACACGAATGCGAGCGGGAACAGCACGATGAATCCGAACGAGGCGGCCGACTCCGGGCTCTTGCTGTTGAGCCCGACGCATGCCGCAACCCACGACAGCGAGTAGGCGAAGAACAGCACCAGGGCGAATCCCGCGACGATCGACAGCAGGCCCGCGCTGGTTCTCCAGCCGACCGCCAGCCCGGTGACGGCGACGACGAGCGCGCACAGGCAGGAGGTCAGCAGGTCCGCCAGGGACCGGCCGACCAGCACCGCGGGCCGCCACATCGGCAGCACCCGGAACCGTTCGATAACCCCCTCGTGCAGGTCGGTGGCCATGCCGACCGCCGTGCCCATGGTGGACGTGACCAGGTTCAGCGCGAGCAGCCCGGCCAGGATGAAATCGGTGTAGCTGCCGCCGCCAGGGATCGGGATCGCGCCGCCGAACAGGTAAATG
>JASHYW010000359.1 GCA_030042885.1 Streptosporangiaceae bacterium
CACCGTGTTGCCCGTTTCGACCAGCCGGTTCAGCACCGCAAGCAGCTTGCGGATGTCCTCGAAGTGCAGACCGGAGGTCGGCTCGTCCAGCACGTAGATGGTGCGGCCCGTGGCCCGGCGCTGCAGTTCCGAGGCGAGCTTGACCCGCTGCGCCTCGCCGCCGGACAAAGTGGGCGCGGGCTGGCCGAGCCGGACGTAACCCAGGCCCACGTCGACTAGTGTCTGCAGGTGCCGGTGGATGGCGGGCACCGCCTCGAAGAAGCTGGCCGCCTCATCGATCGGCATGTCAAGGACCTCGGCGATGGTCTTGCCCTTGTAGTGCACCTGCAAGGTATCGGTGTTGTACCTGGCACCGTGGCAGACCTCGCACGGCACGTAGACATCAGGCAGGAACTGCATCTCGATCTTGATCGTGCCGTCCCCGGAACACGCCTCGCAGCGGCCGCCCTTCACGTTGAACGAAAACCGGCCGGGCTGGTAGCCGCGGATCTTCGCCTCGGTGGTCGCCGCGAACAGCTTCCTGACGTGATCGAACACCCCGGTGTAGGTGGCCGGGTTGGACCGCGGCGTACGCCCGATCGGGCCCTGGTCAACATGGACCACCTTGTCCAAGTGCTGGGTCCCGGTGATCCTGGCGTGCTTGCCGGGCACCGTGCGGGCGCCGTTCAGCTCCCTGGCCAGCGCCCTGTACAGGATGTCATTGACCAGCGTCGACTTGCCCGAGCCTGACACGCCGGTGACCGCCACCAGGCAGCCGAGCGGGAACATCACGTCAATGCCGCGCAGGTTGTGCTCGGCCGCGCCCTTGACCGTCACCTCACGGCTCTTGGCCCGCGGCCTGCGAGCCAGGGGCACCGGGATGGACTGCCGGCCGGCCAGGTAGGCGCCGGTCAGCGAGTCGGGGCTGGCCAGCAGGTCGGCGACCGTTCCCGAGACCACGATGTGGCCGCCGTGCTCTCCCGCGCGCGGCCCGATGTCCACCACCCAGTCCGCCGCCCGGATCGTGTCTTCGTCGTGCTCCACGACAATGAGCGTGTTCCCGAGGTCGCGCAGCCGCAGCAGCGTCTCAAGCAGCCGGTGATTGTCCCGCTGGTGCAGCCCGATCGACGGCTCGTCGAGCACGTACAGCACCCCGACCAGCCCGGACCCGATCTGGGTGGCCAGCCTGATCCGCTGGGCCTCGCCGCCGGCCAGCGTGGCCGACGCCCGGTCCAGGGTCAGGTAGTCCAGCCCGACATCGAGCAGGAAGCCCATCCTGGCGTTGACTTCCTTGAGTATCCGGTGGGCGATCTGCCGGTCGCGGTCGGACAGCTCGAGCGTCAGCAGGAGCTTGGCCAGTTCCCCGACGGGAAGCGCGCACAGCTCGGCGATCGACCTGCCGTCCACGGTCACCGCCAGCGACACCGGCTTGAGCCGCGCGCCGCCGCAGGACGGGCACGGTATCTCGCGCATGTAGCCCGCGAACTTCTCCCTGCTGGAGTCGGACTCCGCCTCGGCGTGCCGGCGCTCGACCCACGGGATCACGCCCTCGAACCTCGTGTAGTACGAACGCTCCCGCCCGTACCGGTTCCGGTACCGCACGTGGACCTGCAGGTCGTAGCCGCGCAGCAGCGCCTGACGGGCGTTGGCGGGCAGCCTCGCCCACGGCGTGTCCATCCGGAACCCGAGGGTCTCGCCCAGGGCCTGGATCAGCCGGTCGAAGTAGTCGCTGGTGTGCCCGCTGCTCCACGGCGCCAGCGCGCCGTCGTCCAGCGACCTGCTCTCGTCCGGGACGACCAGCTCCGGGTCGACCTCGAGCTTGGTGCCCAGCCCGGTACAGTCCGGGCAGGCGCCCCACGGCGAGTTGAACGAGAACGAGCGCGGCTCGAGCTCGTCGAAGGATAGGTCGTCGTACAGGCACGCCAGGTGCTCGGAGTACATCCGCTCGCGGTGCGGGTCGTTATCCGGCAGGTCGATGAAGTCGAGGATCACCACCCCGCCGGACAGGCCCAGCGCGGTCTCCACCGAGTCCGTCAGCCTGCGCCGCGCCGTGTCCTTCACCGCGAGCCGGTCGACGATCACCTCGATGTCGTGCTTCTCGTACTTCTTCAGCGCAGGAAGCTGCCCGGCCAGGGCCTCGTCCAGCCGCACCACGGTGCGGTCCACCCGCGCCCTGGAGTAGCCCTTGGTCTGCAGTTCCCTGAGCAGCTCGCCGTACTCTCCCTTGCGCCCGCGAACCACCGGGGCGAGCACCTGGAACCTGGTGCCCTCCTCGAGCTCGAGCACCCGGTCCACGATCTGCTGCGGGGTCTGCCGCGCGATCGGCCTGCCGCAGATCGGGCAGTGCGGCTTGCCGATCCTGGCGTACAGCAGCCGCAGGTAGTCGTAGACCTCGGTGATCGTGCCCACCGTCGACCGCGGGTTCCGGCTTGCCGACTTCTGGTCGATGGAGACCGCGGGCGACAGCCCGTCGATGAAGTCCACGTCGGGCTTGTCCATCTGGCCGAGGAACTGCCTCGCGTAGGCGGACAGCGATTCCACGTACCGGCGCTGGCCCTCCGCGAAGATGGTGTCGAAGGCCAGGCTGGACTTGCCCGAGCCGGACAGCCCGGTGAACACGATCATGGCGTCCCGCGGCAGGTCAAGCGAGACATCCTTCAGGTTGTGCTCGCGGGCGCCGCGAACGACAAGCCGGTCAGCCACTGCGCCTCTGCTCTCTGATGGGGCTCTGAAACGGGTAGACGGATCGCCTGGCGATGGTAGCCGCGGGGTCTGACATTTTCGGAGGGCTCCGGAGGGTCACCCCCCCGGGTTGGCACCGCGCCGACGCTCCCGGGCTCTGACCCGCATTACCTAGAAGCACAAACCGACCGCCGTTATGCCCGCCCCGCTACCCCCCACGATAGCGAAGGAGACCAAGGCCCGTCGCAGGTCTTTCGGCTAGGACGCCGGTCATCCGCTGTACCCGTACGTCTCGAGCTTGTGCACCGATGGGAGCAGGTTCCTGCCGTAGTACAGCACGAGATACGCGCCCACCTGATACGTGTGCCTCGGCGTTCCGAAGGTGGCACGCACCTCGGACAGCGTGGGGTCGGGCGGGACGTTGTCGGTCCGGCCGGCCGGGATGACGATGAAGTCGGCGCTGTGCTGGCGCGGGTCATACCAGGAAGCCTGCGCCTCGATGGTCGGGCCCAGCCCCGGTCCCGACGGCGACGGCTGGATAGGCCGGATCTGCGCCCGCTGCCCGGTGATGACGGTGATGTTGCTGCCCTGCCAGTAGCCCGACAGGCCGTACTCGAAGTGATGGGCCACCAGCCAGTCGGCCAGCTGCTGATTCACCGTCGGCACCGGTGGCTGCACCACTCCGTAGCCCAGGGCAGCCAGGTAGCCAAGCAGTACCACGCTCATCAACGGCAGCAGCCTGGCGGAGATCAGCCGACCGGCAAGTACACGGCCCGTCAGGACCGCGGCACAGGGCAGCATCGGCGCCATGACCCGCCCGTCGGTGGGATTCAGGTCCACGGCACGGCCACTGACCACCAGGGCCGCCACCGTGGCCAGAACCGCGATGAGCAATATCTGCACCACCCGGTCCGT
>JASHYW010000360.1 GCA_030042885.1 Streptosporangiaceae bacterium
GGTCGGCCTGCTGGCCGGCGGGCTGCTGGTCACCTTCCTCAGCTGGCGCTGGGTGTTCTTCGTCAACGTCCCCATCGGCCTGGCGGTCGCGCTCGCCGCGCCGCGCGTGCTCGGCGAGTCTGAGCGGCGCCGTGGCCGGTTCGACCTGCCCGGCGCGATCACCGGCAGCCTCGGCCTGGCCGCGCTCGTCTACGGGCTGTCCAACGCTGCGACCAGCCCGAACGGCGTCTCACACTGGGGCGACACCAAGGTGATCGTCTCGCTGGTGGCCGCGGCGGTGCTGCTGGTGGCGTTCGGCTGGATCGAGGTGCGCAGCAAGCACGCGCTGGTCCCGCTCCGGGTGCTGCGCAACCGGAACCGGTCCGGCGCCTACCTGGTCAGCCTGTGCATCGGCACCGCGCTGTTCGGCATGTTCTTCTTCCTCACGCTCTTCGTGCAGAACGTGTGGGGGTACAGCGCGCTGCGGACCGGCGTGTCCTACCTGCCGATGGCCGGGATGATCCTGGTGGCGTCGCTGGCGGCCTCGCAGCTGGTCAACCGGATCGGCGCCCGGCCGCTGATGATCGCCGGGAGCGTGATCGGCACCGGCGGGATGTTCTGGCTGTCGCGGGTCACCGAGCACAGCCACTATGTCTCCGGCCTGCTCGGGCCGATGCTGCTGACCGCGACCGGCCTGGGGCTGATCTTCGTGCCGCTCTCGCTGGTCTCGCTGACCAGGGTGGCCAACAACGACACGGGCGTGGCCTCCAGCCTGCTCAACGTCGGCCAGCAGGTCGGCGGCGCGCTCGGGCTGGCGGTGCTGGGCACCGTGGCGTGGAGCGCGGTCGCGAACAGCCTGCGTTCGCAGGCGGCGGCCGCGGCTGCCGCGGCGAAGACGGCATCCGTCCACCTGTCCGCCGCCCAGGCGGCCGCGCTGCAGAAGGCGGCGGCGAACCACGCCCTGGCCACCGGGTTCTCCAAGGGGTACATCGTCGCGGCCGGGATCATGGCGCTCGCGCTGGTCATCACGCTGGTCACGATCCGGGTCCGCCGGGAGGACCTGTCCGGGGTGAACCCGATGGCGGCGCCGGCCGGCTGACCGGTCATCTGGGTGGCCGGGCTTCGCCTGGCCCCTCCGGGCACGGGCCCCGCGGCCCCATGATCAGCTTGGGCGTCGCGGGGCCCGTGCCGTTCACGACGCGCTGCGCCGGGACCGCTGCGTCCCGGCTTTGGCGATTGTTTCTGTTGAATGATCATGCATGCCTAGACTTGCCGCGTGGCAACCATCACCGGCTCAGCGAGCGGCGGCCCGCGGCGGCGCACGGTCATCGCCGCGATTCCGGTCGCAGTGGCCTCGGCGGCGGTGCTCGGGTCGAGCGGCTGCACCTCACCGGCCTCTTCCGCCCCGGCGCTGCGGTTCTTCACCAGCCACCAGGCCGCCGTGGTGACCGATGCGACGGCCCGGATCGCTCCCGGGCCGTCGGACGACCCGGCCGAGGCAGGCCACCCGGGCGCCCGCGAGGCCGGCGTGACGACCTACATCGACACCATGCTCGGCGCGCTGAGCGCCCTCGACGCCAGCGAGACAGGCGGGAGTCAAGCGGCCGGGGCCCCGGTTCCGATGATCTTCGCGGGCGGGCCCTGGAGCAACCGGCACACGTCCGGCCCGGACCTCATGGCGTCCTTCATCGCGCTTGAGCCGGTGGCCCGGATCGCATGGCGCCAGCGGCTCGCGGGCTGGCGGCAGCAGTACGCCAGCGGCATCGCCACCCTGGACAGGCTGGCCGGGGGGGACTTCACCAAGGCCTCCCCCGCCGACCAGGACAAGATCCTGGCCAGCTCGCAGGCGAGCATGTTCCTGGCGCTGCTGTTCGAGCACACGATCGAGGGCATGTACGCCATCCCCGAGTACGGCGGCAATCGCGGCCTGGCCGGCTGGAAGGACATCAGCTACCCCGGGGACAGCCAGCCCGGCGGCTACACCAGCGAGGAGGTCGAGGGGTCCGACGGGCGCGATCCGGTCGACGAGACGCCGGTCGTGGCCGACGTGCTGAAGTTCCTCGGCGCCTTGTGAGGCTGCGGCGATGCGCAAGGCGGTGGTGATCGGCAGCGGCGCGGGCGGATCGTTGGCGGCCATGGAGCTCGCGCAGGCCGGCTGGCAGGTCGTGGTGTTCGAGAAGGGCCCCAACTACTTCTCGAACCTGGGCGGCCAGGGGCCGATCGGGACGCTGTTCTCCAACGACGACCTGAAGATGAACGTGCGCTACTTCGCCGGGCCGGACCCGCAGGTGTTCCCGCGCACCTGGCGGCCGGTCGGGGTGGCGACGTCCCAGTACACCGGCAGCGTGGACGACCTGCCCCAGCTCGTCGGGGGCGGGACGGTGCACTGGGACGCGAAGGTGCCGAGGTTCTGGGACATCGACTTCCAGCAGCTGTCCGCACTCGGGCCGGTGCCGGGCGCCGACCTGGCCGACTGGCCATTCAGCTACGCCGACATCGCGCCGTACTACGACGAGGTGGAGACGCTGATCGGCGTGCAGGGCGACGTGGCGGCCGTGCCCGACCTGGTGCTCAGGCACGCGCCGCGCGGCCCGTTCCCGATGCCGCCCGGCCCGCAGCAGCGCTCCTCGCTGGTCGTGGCCGCCGGAGCGACCGCAATCGGCATGCACCCGTTCGCGTACCCGATGGCGATCAACTCGGTGCCGTACAACGACCAGCAGCTGTGCAACGACTGCGGGTTCTGCTCTGGCTACGGGTGCCCCGTGGTGGCCAGGCCGGCCGCGCTGATTCCGCTGCGGGCCGCGCTGCGCACCGGGCGGGTGAGCCTGGTGCCGGAGACGATGGTCACGTCGGTGGAGCTCGCCGGGTCTTCGGCCACGGGGGTGCGGTGGGTGCGGATGACGTCATCGGGGCCGGTGACCGGCGGGGAGAGCGCCGACGTGGTCGTGATGGCGGCCTCGGCGATCGAGACCGTTCGGCTGGCGCTGCTGTCATCCTTCCCGGATGCGAGCGGCAAGCTGGGCCGGCGGCTGATGCTGCACTCGTTCCTCGACGGCAGCGCGATCTTCACCGACGAGCGGATGCACGCCTACCGGGGGCGGTCGGTCACCCAGTGCGCACAGGACACGTGCGATCCGGACTTCCCAGGAGCGCGGGCGTTCGCCCGGGCCAACGGGCTGCCGTACATCCGGGGCGGGAACATGGAGCTCGGTGGCAGCCAGGACCCGATCGCCGAGGCGCAGTCCTACGTGACGCTCCTGCGGTTCACCCGCTCGTCCAGGCCGTTCGGCACCGAGTTCAAGCAGCTCATGCGTTCGTCGATTCTGCGCGACCGGCTGGCGGGATGCCAGCTGATCGGGAACGACCTGCCGTACCTGGACCACACGGTGACGCTCGACCCCACGGTCAAGGACGTGTTCGGGCTGCCGGTCGCGCAGATCACCTGGAGCACGGGGAAGGCCGAGCAGGTGGCCCAGCAGTTCTACATCCCGGTGGTGAAGAAGATGCTGACCGCGGCCGGGGCCGCGGTGGCGCTCGTGGTGCCGGCCACGACCGACAGCGGCGGGCTGCCCACCGGCTTCCACATCATGGGCGGCATGACGATGGGGGCCGACCCGGCGTCGAGCGTCACTGACCCTTATGGTCGCGTGCACGCGCTGGACAACGTCTACGTCGCCGACGGCTCGGTGTTCGTCACATCCGGGACGCAGAACCCGACGAACACCATCATGGCCGTGGCCCTGCGCAACATGCGTCACCTGGCCGGGACGACGGGCTGAGCCGACCCTGACCCGGCGTGCTTCACGCCTGCGGGCTGCCCTCCAGGTACTCAGCCAGCACGGCCGGGATGCCAAGGACGAACGTGTGCGCATCGTGAGTCAGGCGAAGACCCCGCGGATCCCAGCTGAAAGCCCAGTCGTGGCAGTCAGTCAGGTGCGTGATCGTCCTGATCAGCGCCTCTTCTCGCATGCTTCGGGTGCAGTCCGGCGTGTCGCTCTCGAGTGCCACTTCGTAGGCCAGCCGTTCGGAATTCAGGTGGCCGAGTTCCTCGATCCGCGCATCCACCGCCAGCGCCACGGGCGCGAGATACAGATCAGTTATGTCACGCGGCCTGGTAGCCATGGGAACCTCCGTGCACATAAACAAAGCAACCAATTTCAAGGTGCCGGGATAAGCGCTCAGGCTGTAGTGCCAAAGGTCCTAGGCCCGGTCATTCGTTCTGTTGTATAGAAGACAGTCATGGACAGACGCGCGCTTGTGCTGGGCGGCGGCGGTGTCACCGGCATCGCCTGGGAGACGGGCCTGATCGCCGGGCTGGCCGGGCTGGGCATCGACCTGGCCGAGGCCGACGTGAT
>JASHYW010000361.1 GCA_030042885.1 Streptosporangiaceae bacterium
CCGCCGCCGACACGCATGAACAGCGCCAGCAGCGCCGCGCCGAACCCGTAGCCCTCCAGCACGTTGGGCGCGTTGGCCTTGTAGATCAGCACCACGACCGCGGCGCCGAACAGGCCCAGGCCGACGGTGAACATCCCGGCCACGCCCCCGGTGCGGAACGCGATCCGCATCGCGGGCCGCTCGCCGCCCTCACGCGCGGCAGCCGCGACCCGGACGTTGCCGCGGGTGGTCAGCGTCATCCCCGTGAACCCGGTCACCGCCGAGAACAGCGCGCCGACCAGGAAGAAGATGCTGCGGCCCCAGCGGATCCCGGTGGTGTCCGCGGGCAGCAGGAGCAGCACGAAGAAGATGATGACCACGAACACGCCGAGGGTCCGGAACTGGCGGCGCAGGTAAGCGGCCGCGCCTTCCTGCACGGCGTGCGCGATCTCCTGCATCCGCTGGGTTCCCTGGCTGGCCGCGAGCACCTCCCGGACCAGCGCTCCGGCCACGCCGAGCGCGAACAGTGCGACGATCGCGACGATGACAACCCAGGTCAGGTTGGAGCCGCTCACGCTGACGGAGGTGGCCGCCAGCGCGGAGACGTGGAACATTCGACCTCCTGGAACTCCGAACGGAAGACGGTGCCGATCGGAAACAAGCAAGTGGCCGGGAGTCTACGCACGCACCGGCCGAACCACGAACACCGGGCCGTTCCTAACAATTACGTTATCTCAATGTTATTTTCACGATAAAAGACCGCGATCCAAACGGCAATGACGCGGCCAGGGCACACGGCGGCCGGAAAGGGCCGGGCGGGAAGCGGTTCAGGCTGGCCCGGCAGCCGACGGCCAGCTCATCCGCACGCTCACGCCGGAACTACTCGACGAGACGCGCACGTCATCGGCCAGGCCCGAGATCACGGCCAGCCCGAACCCGGCCGGGATCGCCATCCCGCCGTCCTGTCCGGGCGCCGCCGGCTCGTCCTCGCCCTCGCGGCCCGCGGGTTCCGACGGGCTCGCGGAGGCCGTCGGCGCGTGATCGCTCACCACCACGACGAACCGTTCGTCGGTGTCGGTCATCTCGATCCGGACCGGTTCCGCCGGGCAGTGCCGCTGATGCGCCTCGACCGCGCGCGAGCAGGCCTCGCCCACGGCCAGGCGCACCTCATCAAGCAGCGCTTCGTCGACGCCGCTGCGCCGCGCCACCGCGGTGGCGACCAGCCGCGCGGTGCGGACGTGCGCGGGCAGCGGCGTGAACGTGACTTCGACGGTGGCCATCGCCAGGCTCTTGAGTCCGTCCAGCGTTACTTCTCGGCCTTCTTAGCCGCGATGGCCTGGTCCACCGTGTCGTGGATGCCGAAGACCTTCGTCAGCCCGGTGATCCGGAAGATCTTGAGTATCCGCTCCTGCGTGCAGACGAGATCCAGCGAGCCGTCGTGGGCGCGTACCCGCTTCAGCCCTCCGACCAGGACCCCGAGACCGGTGGAGTCGAGGAACTCGACCTTCTCCATGTTCACGACGAGCTGGTAGTTGTTCTTGTTGACCAGATCGATAAGCAGCTCACGGAGCCTCGGCGCCGTGTAGACATCGATCTCGCCTTCGACGTCGACGACCTCGATGCCGTCCTTGTTGTAGTGACCCAGCTTCAGATCCACAAGTCCTCCAGCGCCATCACGGCGTCATCTCTACGTCCCGCCCCCGGCGCACGGGCTGGCCTAGCCGGCGCGCGGGTGTGACCCTCTGCGGCATTCAACCACGCTCCGATGTCATGTCTATACGAAATCATGCCTTCGAGCATCCCCAACGGATGACACACTGAAAACCTGTGGTGACGATCACGAAGTCTTCTCCGCCAGCGGGTGGCTACCTGCCCCCCGCACCCCCCGGTTCCACGGGGGGCTGCCCGCCCCCGGTACCCCCCGGGCCCCCCGGGCCCCCTGGGCCCGCCGGGCCGGAGAACCGGGCCCTGAGCATCCTGCTCGACGGCGCACGCGCGGGCAGGCCGGTCCACGTCGAGCACATCCCGGCCCGGGCCGGCCGCGAGGCGCCCTGGCCGCGATGGGTCCCTGCCGAGATCATCGACGCGTTCGCCCGCCGCGGTGTCCGCGCCCCCTGGTCGCACCAGGCCGCCGCCGCCTGCCATGCCGAGGCAGGCCGGAACGTGATCATCTCCACCGGCGCGGCGTCGGGCAAGTCGCTCGGCTATCTGCTGCCCGCGCTCACCTCGGTGCTGGCCGGCGATACCGTGCTGTACGTCACGCCCGCCAAGGCGCTCGCCGCGGACCAGCTCGCCTCGATCCGCTCCCTCGGCCTGCCGGGGGTTCAGGCGGCCGCCTTCGACGGCGACTCGAGTACCGCCGAACGCGCCTGGGCCCGAAGTCACGCCAGGTACCTGCTGACCACCCCGGACATGCTGCACCGGTCGCTGCTGCCCGGACACGCGCGCTGGTCCGGGTTCTTCAGCAGGCTGCGGTACGTCATCGTGGACGAATGCCACGAGTACCGCGGGGTGTTCGGCTCGCATGTGGCGCACGTGCTACGGCGGCTGCGGCGGGTGGTGGCTCACCATGCCGCACCCGGCGGTCCGCCGCGGCCGGTCTTCGTGCTCGCCTCCGCGACGGTCGGTACCCCCGGCGTCTGCGCCAGGCTGCTGACCGGACTCGAGGCCGAGGAAGTGACCGAGGATGGCTCGCCGCGTGGGCCGCTTGCGTTCGCGCTGTGGGAGCCTCCGCTGACCGACGCCCGGGGCGAGGCCGGGACCAGGCTACGCCGGACGGCTACCGCGCAGACCGCGGACCTGCTGGCCAGGCTGGTCGAGCAGGACGTGCCCACGCTGGCCTTCATCAGGTCC
>JASHYW010000362.1 GCA_030042885.1 Streptosporangiaceae bacterium
GTGAGACCGGACCGGGGCCCGGCTGGTGAGCGCGGCCGGGTTCGGACGATGGACCGCGGGTGCGCCGGCACGCCAAGATAGGCAGTGTTAGCCCGGGAGGGGCGACCCCCCGGAACCCCCGAGCACGGGGGCTGCCCGCCCCCCGTGCCCCCCCGGCCCCATTACTTGGGAGCGTAGATGCACAGGATCGAGGCTGAGCTGCTCATCCCCGGGCGCGGTGATCCCGTCCGCGGCGGGGTCGTCGTCCTGGACGGGGCCCGGATCGGCTACGCGGGCCCGGCTGCCATGGCGCCGCAGACACCTGGCGCGCCGGTCTGGCGCGCGGCGACGGTCATGCCCGGTATGTGGGACTGTCACGGGCACTTCATCGGGACCAGGGGCTTTGACCTGGGGCAGCTCCCGCTGGAACCCGAGCCGCTGCGGGCGGCCCGGTGCGCGCGGGATCTTCGCGCCGCACTCGACGCGGGCATCACATCGGTGCGCGAGGTGGGCGGCCTGGGCGTGTACCTGGCCCGTGTGGTCGCCGAGGGTGTCCTGGACGGCCCGGCCATTTACGCCGCGGGCGCCATCCTGTCCACCACCGGCGGGCATGGCGACCTGCACTCCTTCCCGCTGGACTGGATGGAGGACTGGACCAGGAGAACGGGCATGATGCGCCTGGCCGACGGGCCCGACGAATGCGTCAAGGCCGTTCGCGAGCAGCTCAGGCGCAACGCGAAGGTGATCAAGGTACACGCATCGGGAGGGGTGCTTTCCGAAGTCGATGACCCGATCCACCAGCAGTTCACCGACACGGAGCTGAAGGCCATCGTGGAGGTCGCGGCGCTGGCCGACCGGGTGGTCGCGGCGCACTGTCACGGCAAGCCGGGAATCATGGCCGCGTTGCGGGCCGGCGTCCGGACCATCGAGCACGGCACCTTTCTGGACGACGAATGCTGCGACGCGATGCGTGAATCCGCCGCGATCCTGGTCCCGACCAGGACGATCATCGAGGACATCCTGGCCAACAAGGAGGGCGTGCCCGATTACGCGCTGGCCAAGCTCGAGGCGATGGCGGAGACCCACGCGGAGGCGGTGACACGGGCCTACGAGCAGGGGGTCACCATCGCCATGGGCACTGACATCGCCATGACCGGCCCCGACCTGCCGAACGCGTGGGGCCAGAACGGCTCGGAGCCCGGCTACCTGGTCAAGCTAGGTATGACCCCGCTGGAGGCGATCGAGGCGGCCACTGCGACCGCGCCGCTCACCCTGGGACCGCAGGCCCCGCGCAGCGGCCAGCTCGCCGAGAGTTACGACGCCGATGTGATCGCCCTGGACGCCGATCCGCTGGCCGACATCGGCGTGCTCGCTGACCCGGACCGCATCACCCGGGTCTGGACCGGGGGCCGCCTGGTCAAGGGCGCGGCCGCCTAGCGCCGCCTGCCGGGCACCCGGCCGGGCTGGCCGCGTCGCGGGCCGCGTGCGCGGCCCGCTCGTCATACGGGCAGCGTCAGGTCTATCTCGTCGCGCAGCGGGATGCCGTAGTCGCCGACCCGGGGGATTTCCGGCTTGCAGAGCCGGGCCTGGTCGACCGCAGCGGGCCGGAGCTCGGCCAGCCGGAAGCCGCGGCGCTGGTAGAAGCGGAGTGCGTCGATGTTGTCGTTGGTGGTGGTGAGCCGGATCTCGCGGCAGCCGAACCGGCGCGCCTTACTCACCGCGGCCTCGATGAGCATGGTCCCGATCCCGGCGCGGCGGTCGATCGCGTTGAGCGTGACGATCTCCATCATGCCCTCGCCGCACAGCTGGTAGGTGAGCAGCCCGGCCAGGCGGTGCGACCGCTCGGCGATGAAGCCGGCCAGTTCGGCGGGCCGCAGGCTGGAGCCGTGGACGGCGACGACCTCCGACCCCCACAGCTCGGTGATGAGCCAGGCAAGCATCGGCCGATCGCCCTCCTTGACGGGCCTGATCGTGATCTCCGGCTCGGTCACCCCGCCATTATGCGCCTGTGCTCCGGGCCCGGGCCGGCGGCCAGTGGCCCGGCTACCAGCGGCGCGCGGCTCAGCGCCGTCACCTGGGCCGGGTCTTCGTCTTCCGTGGCATCGCCGGACGCCGCGGCCTCGTAGAGCGTCTGCCACAGCGGAGCGGACTGCTCGTCGCCTTCCAGCACCAGGAACGAGTAGCCCTGGCTGAAGCCCGCCGACGGCGCCCGGTTGGCCGCGCGCAGCAGCCGCTCGGTGACGCCCGGGGCCAGCGGCTCGCCGGTGAACGCGCGGACCATCCGGCGGCGCTTGATGACCTCGCTGAATTCCACCCGCTCAGGGTAGGCGGGATGGGCGCCGGGGGCGGCACGCCGACTGACCGCAGCCGGGGTTCCAGCACGGCGCTGGAACCCCGGCTGACCGGGATTTACTGGCACGGTGCACGTATTCGAAGGTGCCGTATTCTCCCGTCACTGATGCCTGGCGGTTCAAGTCCGGCCTCAGACGCCTGCGTCTCAGGACCTGCCTAGTTTGCCGACGTGCGCCACGGCGACGCCGGGGCGCCCGGCGATGAGCCTAGTCAGATCGGGCAAGTCGGAGGTGACTAGCAGGACAGACGCCGCCCGGTCGGCCGCTTCCGCTTGCTCGGCCGCCGCTATCGCGGTCGCGGCCACCATGGCGTCTACCGCCTGCCCTGATGACATTCCCGCGGTGCCGATCAACTGCCCAGCACGATGGCCGATCGCTTCGCTGACCGGTTCTACGCCCACTCGGGCCAGTACGCGGTGTATCTGGGCATCACGGCCGCTGCCGCGAATGATTTCGGCGAGTACGGCGGCGGACGTCATGACCCGGTGCCCATCGTCGTAGGCGACCTTCAGCCGTACATACATGGCACGGTCGGTTGCCGCCTTCGACACTCCCTCGCTGTCGAGCACCATCACTCCGGCAGCACGGGCGCGAGCCCGCCTCCGACGGCTCACGCCTTACGGCCACTCGGCCCGCGCCGCGGCCACCTCATCGTCACTGACCGGCCCGTGGATCTGCTCCAACTCCGCGACCAAATCGCCGAGGCGATCATGCTCTAGCTGGCGCATCAGGGCATGCGTCACGTAGGCCGATACGTTGCCGCGGCCCGCGCGTTCCCGGATCTGAGCGGCAAGCCCTTTTGGAACGGTGGCAGACAGCTTCTCAGTACCGGCTGTTTCACTCACGGTCTGATCATACCATCGGTGGGATTGCTCCACTGCTCTGAGGAGGCAACCAAGGGACGGTGAGCCACCCGGTCCAATCAAACAGTATGCAGGTTTCCAGATCCAGGTCTTTGCCGTTTACTGGCGCAGGGCGCTTATTCGAGATGTGCGGTATTCCCTGGGTTGGGTCTGGCGCCGATCTGCTGGCTCATCTGGCGGAGCCGCCGTATCACACTTGGACGACGACGATCCGCTCCGCTTTCGGCCGGTCCGGCTCCTCGACAAGCCTGCTCACGTCGTCCGGATCGCTGGTGAGCAGCACGATCGGGCGTTCCAGCCCGAGAGCTGTGGCAGCCACGACGGCATCGATGGCACACCTGTGGCCGGAAAGCCCGGTCGCCCCGAGCAGTTCGCCAGCTCGGCGTGCGATCTGGGCGGTCACTGGCACGACGGTAATTCTGGACAGCACACGGTGCACGGCCGCATCACGCGGACCGCCTCGCATGGTCTCGGTCAGGGTGATCGCACTCGCGGCGACCCGGGCGCGCCGGGCGCGGGCACTATCGAGGTAGCCACGGACTCGGGCGTCACCGGCTGCCAGCTTGGAGAGCCCCTCGCTGTCCAGGACGACAGTCCCGCCCGCGGCTACTCGCTGTCCGGCCACGCGGCGCGCGCCTCTGCCAGGTATTCCTCAGGAACAGGCCCATACTCGGCAGTCAGCAACTCCGACAGCTCGTCGAGCAAGTCCAGTTCGAGCTGGCGGGTAACTGCCTCGGTCACATACTGGCTGAACTTCCCCCGGCCAACGCGCTGCTGGACAGCGGCCGTGAGATCCTCCGGCATCGACACACTCACCTTGCGGGCCGGGCCGACAGCCCGCAGCGCCGACAAGTCGGCAGCAGCAAAGGACTCCAGAGCCCGCCGGGCGGCCTCCTGGAACTCTGGTGAAGCTAGGGCATTAGTGAATGCGCGCTGGTCATGGAGGATCGGCTCTAGAGCAGCGAACGTTCTGGCCCACTGCGCCAGTGCGGTATTCGAACTGAGTTCGCTGACCCGCTGAGTTACCTCGTGGAGAAGTTCGGCCTGATCTTCCGTCTGGACCGGTTCCGCGCTCATATCAACATGCTACCACTGGTAGTAACCGGCAGGATGAAGGTCACTGCTCGGCCGTCCTGCCTTGTTCTAGCTACTGGCAATACCGCTCAGTCCTCAGCTGCAGCCGCTGGTGGAGCCGCAGCCTTCGCAGACGTAGCAGCTGCCGGCGGGGCGCATCTTGGTGCCGCAGGTGAGGCAGAGCGGGGCGTCCGCGGTGCGCCCCTGCTGGGCCTCGATCAGCTCGGTGGAGCTGTGCGGCACGACCGCCGTGGGAAGCGACGGCGCGGCAGGCGGAGGAGCCTGGACGGGGGGTGGTACCACGGCCCGTTCGGTATGAACAGGCTGTTCAACAGCGGCGGACTGGGCAAGTTCCTCGGGATCCGGCTCGTCGCTCAGCCCGGCGGGACCGTGTCCCGCGGCCTCGGCGGCGCGCTCGGCGGCAGACAGGATCCCGAGCTCGGCGCGGGCCTCATAGGGCAGGTGATCCAGGGCCAGGCGGCGGAAGATGTAGTCCATCACCGAGCTGGCGAGCCGGATGTCCGGGTCGTCGGTGAGGCCGGCCGGCTCGAACCGCATGTTGGTGAACTTGGCCACGTAGGATTCCAGCGGGATGCCGTACTGCAGGCCGACCGAGATGGCCATGGAGAAGGCGTCCATCACGCCGGCCAGCGTGGAGCCCTGCTTGCCGAGCTTGAGGAACACCTCGCCGATGCCGTCGTCGGGGTAGCTGGACGCCGTCATGTAGCCCTCGGCGCCGGCCACGGAGAACCTGGTCACGGTGGCGGGCCGCTGCCGGGGCAGCCGCCTGCGGACCGGCCGCTGCTCGTGCGGCGGGCTCGCCTCGGCCTTGGCTTCCACCTCGGCCCGCTTCTTCTTCGCGTCGGACAGCGGCTGGCCGACCTTGCAGTTGTCGCGGTAGACGGCCAGCGCCTTCAGGCCGAGCTTCCAGCCTTCGAAGTAGATCCGCTCGATGTCCTCGACGGTCGCGCTTTCCGGCAGGTTAACGGTTTTCGATATCGACCCGCTGAGCATGGGCTGGACGGCGGCCATCATCCTGACGTGGCCCATGGGGCTGATCGCGCGCTCACCCATGGCGCAGTCGAACACCTCGTAGTGCTCGGGCCGCAGACCGGGGGCGTTCACGACGTGGCCGTGCTCGGCGATGTACTCGGTGATCGCCTCGACCTGCTCATGCGGGTAGCCGAGGTTCTTCAGCGCCCGCGGCACGGTCTGGTTGACGATCTGCATGGACCCGCCGCCGACGAGCTTCTTGAACTTGACCAGAGCCAGATCGGGTTCGATGCCCGTGGTGTCACAGTCCATCATGAGGCCTATGGTGCCAGTGGGCGCGAGTAGGCTAGCTTGGGCGTTCCTGTACCCATGTGCCTCGCCGAGCTCCACGCACTCGTGCCAGGCCTGGTTGGCCAGGTCGAGGATCTGGCGGTCCATCGCGCCGATCGGGCGGATGTTCTCGCTGGCCTCGGCGTGCTTGCGGATGACGCGCTTGTGCGGCTTGGCGTTACGGGCATAGCCGTCGTAGGGGCCGACCACCGCGGCTAGTTCGGCCGATGTCTTGTAGGCGGTGCCGGTCATCAGTGAGGTGATCGCGGCGGCGATGGCCCGGCCGCCTTCGGAGTCGTAGGCGTGTCCGGTGGCCATCAGCAGCGCGCCCAGGTTGGCGTAGCCGATGCCGAGCTGCCGATAGGCGCTGGTAACGGCGGCGATCTTCTCCGTGGGGAAGTCCGCGAACGTAATGGAGATGTCCATCGCGGTGATGATCAGTTCGGTCATCTTCGCGAACCGCTCGCCGTCGAAGGTGTCGTCGTCGTGGAGGAACTTGAGCAGGTTGATGCTGGCGAGGT
>JASHYW010000363.1 GCA_030042885.1 Streptosporangiaceae bacterium
GCCAGGGTGCGGATCAGCCGGGTCTTACCCTGACCGCGCTCGCCGAGCAGGATGATGTCGTGCCCGGCGATCAGGGCGCGCTCGAGGTGGGGCAGCACGGTCTGGCCGAACCCGACGATGCCGGGGAACGGATCCTGCCCGGCCCGCATCATGGCCAGCAGGTTCTCCCGTATCTCCGCCTTGACGCCGCGGTACACGTGACCGTCCGCGCGCAACTCGCCCACGGTGGCGGCGGCCGGGGGCTGGCTGCGGCGGGCGGCGTCAGGGTTCCGGTCAGCCGCCGCGGCGGGGTCTGCGGGGCTGTCCCCATGATGCGAGTCGTGGTGCTGCACCCTTCGACACTATGTCGTCATCCCGCGTGTTGGCACATGGCCAGGTCATGCCGGGCGCCGGACCTGCTCACGCGTGGCACACTTGCATCCCGTGGCCACAACACCAGGCGCGCCCCACAGTGTCCGCTCCGACGACGTGGTAGCCGCGAGGAAGCTGCTCCGCGACGTGATCTCGGAGACCCCCATGATGCACTCACGTGTGCTCTCCGAGATGCTTGGCGGCCCGGTCTACCTCAAATGCGAGAACCTGCAGCGGACCGGGTCGTTCAAGGTACGCGGCGCCTACGTCAGGATCGCCAGGCTGTCCGATGCCGAACGGGCCCGCGGCGTGGTGGCGGCCAGCGCGGGCAACCACGCCCAGGGCGTCGCGTTCGCGGCCGGACTGCTCCGCTGCACGGCGACCGTGATCATGCCCGAGGGCGCGCCGCTGCCCAAGGCCGAGGCGACGCGCGGCTACGGAGCGCGGGTCGTGCTCCAGGGCACGTGCCTGGAGGACGCCGTCACCGAGGCGCTCGCCTACGCCGGGGAGACCGGCGCCGTCTTCATCCACCCCTATGACCACCCCGACGTGGTGGCGGGTCAGGGGACGCTCGGCTTCGAGATCGTCGAGCAGTGCCCGCAGGTGCGGACGGTGATCGTCCCGGTGGGCGGCGGCGGCCTGGCGGCCGGGGTGGCGGTGGCGGTCAAGGGCCTCGACCCGGCCATCGGCATCGTCGGCGTCCAGGCCGAGGCCGTGGCGCCGTACCCGGCCTCGCTGGCCGCCGGGCACCCGGTGCCGGTCCAGGCCGGCCCCACCATGGCCGACGGCATCGCGGTCAGCCGGCCGGGGGACATTCCCTTCGCCATCTTGTCCGAGCTCGCCGAGCGGGTCGTCACGGTCTCCGAGGAGAGCCTGTCCCGGGGGCTGTTGCTGTGCCTGGAGCGGGCCAAGCAGGTGGTGGAGCCCGCCGGAGCGGCCGGGGTCGCCGCCCTGCTCGAGCACGCACGTGACGTCGTTCCCCCGGCGGTGGTGGTGCTGTCCGGCGGCAACATCGATCCGCTGCTGCTGTCCAAGCTGCTCCGGCACGGCCTGGCCGCGGACGGCCGTTACCTGGCGTTCCGCTGCCGGCTGCCCGATCACCCGGGGTCGCTGGCCAAGCTGCTCGGCGACCTGGCCGACCTGGGCGCCAACGTCCTCGAGGTCGGGCACGAGCGGCTGGCCCCGCGGTTGCACGTGGACGAGGCGGAGGTGGTCCTGGTCGTCGAGACCCGCGGCCCTGCGCACTGCGAGGAAGTGATCGGGGCGCTGAGGTCCGCGGGCTACACCCTCACGTTCAGCTGACTCAACAGGTTGCCGTGGCAGGACCACCCAACATTCCGCCGAGCGCTATCGACAACGCGTATCTTTCCTGATCGCTGCGCACTCTTATGGCCAGGACCGCGAGCCTACCTACGCAGGACCCGGCCCCTAGCTGGATCCGGATCCCGCCGGGCAATGGCGGCGTGACTGGACGGAGGTCTCGCATCCAAGGGGACCAAGAGTTGCATGTGCAGACCGGCGCTGGCGCTGGGCTGGCCGAGCGGGCCGAGCCGACCTCGCGGCTGGCCGAGGGCATCGCCCGGGGTGCGGTCGTTGTGGCTAGCTTGACGATCGTGTCCCGGATCCTGGGACTGGTCCGCACCCTGGTGTTCTCACAGACTGTCGGCGCGAGCTGCCTGGGCACGGCGTACGTCACCGCGAACCAGGTGCCTGACCTGCTGTACCAGCTGGTCCTAGGCGGCGCGCTGACTAGCGCGATGGTCCCGGTGCTGGCCCGCTCGGCCGAGCGGGCCGTCCGCGACCCGGCCGAGAAGGCGCGCGTTGGCCAGATCACCTCGGCGCTGCTGACCTGGACCGTGGTCATCGTGCTGCCGCTGACGGTGGCCATTGCCGTGGTCGCCGGGCCGATCGCCTCGCTGCTGAACCCGAGCAACCCGAACGCGTACTGCGTGCACGCCGACGTGGTCGCGGTCACCGGCAACATGCTGCGGGTGTTCGCTCCGCAGGCCCTGCTGTACGGGCTGTCGGTAGTGCTGTACGGACTGCTGCAGGCCTACCGGCGGTTTGCCGCGCCGTCCATCGGCCCGGGGATCTCCAGTCTGGTGCTGATTGCCTGCTATCTAGCGTTCGTACCGTTGGACAAGGGGCTTCCGCTGTCCAGCCTGCCCCTCACGGCCGAGCTTGTCCTGTCGGTAGGGACCACGCTGGGCATCGCCGCCCTAGTGGTGGTGGCCCTGCCGCCGGTGTGGCGCCTGCACCTGCGGTTCCGGCCGACGCTAGGGTTCCCGCCCGGAGTGGCCCGCCGGGTCGGCGGCCTGGCGCTGGTCGGCTTCGCCGAGCTCGTGGCCATCGACGTGGCCAACCTGGTGGCCATCGCCTTGGCTAACGGGCACGGCAAGACCGGCGCGATCGTGTTGTTCAACTACGGCTCGCAGGTGTTCAACACCCTCTCCGCGATCTTGGCCGGGGCCGTCGTCGTCAGCGCGTTCCCCGTGCTGTCCGCCCGGGAAGGGCCGGACTTCGACCGGACCAGCGCCGGGTCGACCCGGGCGGTCCTGCTTATGTCGTGGCTGGGCACGGCCATTATCGCGGCGATTGCCATTCCCGCCGCGCACGTGCTCGCCAAGCAGCCCGATCAGGTCTCGCAGTTGATCTGGGCCTTCCTCCTGTTCGCTCCGGGTATCGCGGGCGTCATGGTGATCGCGAACCTGTCCCGGGTGATGTTTGTCATCCGGCGGCTCAAGGTCGCCGCCGCGGCGCTGGCCGGCAGCTGGCTGATCGTGATGGTGGCCGACGTGGTGCTGGTCGAGCTGGCCCCGGCCCGCCTAGTGGTCGCCGCGCTCGCCCTGGGCACCACCATCGGCCAGATCGTGGTGGCCATCCCGCTGGTATTCGTCACCCGCAGGATTTGCGGCCCGGCCGCCGTACACGGCGCCGGCCACGCGGCGCTGGCCGGGCTGGCCGCCTGTGCCGTCGGCGCCGCAGTGGGCCTGGCCATCAGCCTGGCCGTGCCGCTGCACCACAAGCTGGTGGCCGTTGCCCTCGCTGTGCCCGCAGCCGGCTGCGCGATCATCGCCTACGGCGTTGTCGCCTATTTCCTCGACAACGGTGACCTGAGGGCCGTCCTGGCCTGGGCACGGAGGACGGCGGCCAGGCTGAGGTCCTAACGGCGCCGGACCCTGCGAGGCTCGGTGCAACGTTCAGAGGTTGCCGCGCCTGGCCTGCTCCCGCTCGATCGCCTCGAAGAGTGCCTTGAAGTTCCCCTTGCCGAAACCCTGCGACCCGCGCCGCTCGATCAGCTCGAAGAATACGGTGGGCCGGTCCTGCACCGGCTGGGTGAAGATCT
>JASHYW010000364.1 GCA_030042885.1 Streptosporangiaceae bacterium
GCGTCACCGAGATTGGTGCGGCTCCTGGCCAGGTCGTTCAGCGTGGGCACATCATCATCATCGCATCCGGCCAGACGCGGTTTCACCGTTACGGCACCGGCATTGGCCGTGGTGCGCGAGTATGTCAGAGTGAACGTTAACCCTTTATTTAAGGCAATGATTCCGGTTGACATCCTCCATCGCCCCGAGGAACGAGGATTCCAGCCGCGACCGGTGGCCGCGCTGTAGGTTCGCGGTTCGCAGGCCGGGCAGCCCCGTCGCCTCCCCGCGCAGCCACGGCATGTCCTGCCGCGGTTTGGTACTGGTTAGTGTATGTGCCCGCTTGGCTGTCGCGGACGATTCGACCGTGCCGCGCGGCACCGACATTTCAGGGGAGGTGACGCGGCGTTTCCCGCCCGGCCTGGAGGCGAGGGTTCCAAGCCGCAATCCGGATGACCGCTTCCGCGCTGCCTACTGACGATCCCGCGGCCGGAGCCCGCGCCGACGTGCCGCCGAGGCTGCCCAAGTACTACCGGGTGAAGCGCCAGCTGCTCGACCTTACCGCCGCCCTGGACCCGGGCAGCCCGGTCCCGCCGGAGCGAGAGCTCGCGCGCTCGTACGGGACCTCGCGGACCACGGTCAGGCAGGCGCTCGCCGAGCTGGTCATCGAGGGCCGGCTGCTGCGCATGCAGGGCAAGGGCACGTTCGTGGCCAAGCCCAAGGTCGCCCAGGTGCTGGAGCTGGCCAGCTACACCGAAGGCATGCGGGCGCATGGCCTGCACCCGCAGACCAAGATCCTCGAGATCGGGTACGTCACCGCCGACGAGCAGCTCGCGGCGCTGCTCGGGATCCGCCCGGGCGGCCGCGCGGTGCGCGTGCACCGGCTGCGGCTGGCCGACGGCGAGCCGATGTCGATCGACACCTCGCACCTGCCCGCCCGGCGCTTCCCCGGCCTGCGCAAGCAACTCCAGCGGCACAAGTCGCTGTACGAGACGCTGCGCGTGGCGTACGGCATCCAGCTCGCCGAGGCGGAGGAGACGATCGAGACCGTGCTCGCCGACCCGCATGATGCGCGGCTGCTCGGAGTCGACCCCGGGCTGCCGCTGCTGCTGCTGTCCAGGCACGCCTTCGACGTCACCGGCGAACCGGTCGAGTGGGCGCAGTCCTGGTACCGGGGCGACCGGTACAAGTTCGTCACCAGGCTGCGGCGATGATCCCAGGTGCCCGGCTGATTGGCAGCCTCATTATATGAGAAGAAACCTCACCTCATTATGTGAGAATAACAAAATGGCCGTTTAGCAGCTGTCATGGATTTTCGCAGCACGCGAGAACGGTACCTACTTCTGCTTCTACCTGCTCGCCTATATGCCGGTGGTGGCGATCGCGTGCTGGATCGTCATCACGTTGCAGAAGAGACTGCGGCCGCCGGGGGGCGCTGATGGTCCGGTCGCGGCGAGCGCCGGCCCGGGTTCCGGCCGGGGCGAGGTGACCCAGTGAGCGCCGTACATCCCCGCCCGCGGGCTACCGGCTGGTAGCGTCGCTTCCGTGATGCGGATATCAGGTCATGGCGGCGTGCACGCCCTGGCGGCGGCACGCCGCTACGGCGTGTCGGCGCTGTTCACGCTGTCCGGCGGGCACGTGTTCCCGCTGTACGACGCGGCCGTCAAGGGGGGCCAGCCGCTGCGGCTGGTAGACGTGCGGCACGAGCAGACCGCGGTCTTCGCGGCCGAGGCGACCGCGCGGCTGACCCGGACGCCGGGACTGGCCGCGGTGACCGCCGGGCCGGGTGTCACCAACTCGGTCAGCGCGCTCACGACCGCGTGGCAGAACGGCGTGCCGCTGGTAGTGCTGGCCGGGCGCGCGCCCGACTATCGCTGGGGCGCGGGGAGCCTGCAGGAGATCGATCATCCGCCGATGCTCGCGCCGGTCACCAAGCGGGCCTGGACCGAGCACGAGGCATCGGGAGTGGCCAGGTCCGTGGACGAGGCCTTCCGGCTCGCCCTGACCCCGCATCGCGGGCCGGTGTTCCTGGATATCTCGCTCGAGGCGATCTACGGGCAGGCCGAGGCGGACCTGCCCGCCGCGGATGCGCGGCCGGCCGTGCCGCCGGACACGGGGGACGTCAGCCGGATCGCGGCGCTGCTGCGGGCGGCGCGGCGGCCGGTCCTGGTGCTGGGGTCCGATGTCTGGCTGGGCGGCGCTGAGCGGGAAGCACGCCGGGCGGCCGAGGAGCTGGGGCTGCCCGTGATCGCCAACGGGCAGGCGCGAGGGGTGCTGCCCGGAGGGCACGACCTGCTGGTCACCCGCGCCCGGTCGCTGGCGCTGCGCGATGCCGACCTGGTGATCGTGGCGGGCGCGCCGCTCGACTTCCGGCTCGGGTATGGCTCGTTCGGCCAGCAGGACGCGCCCGCGCAGGTCGTGCACGTGGCCGACGCGCCCGGCGGGGTCGCCGGGCACGTGCCGCTGGCCGCCTCGGCCGCGGGCGACCTAGGCGCGTTCTTCGACGCGCTGCTGGCCGAACATCCCGCCGGCGACGCGCGGGATCGCGACTGGAGCCCTCAGCTGACCGAGGCGGTGCATGCCGCGCATGCGCTGGATGTTCCGCTGATGACCAGCGACGCCGAGCCGATCCATCCGGCGCGCATCTATGCCGAACTGCTCCGGGTGCTCGAGGACGACGCAGTGGTCATCGGGGACGGGGGCGACTTCGTCTCGTTCGCGGGCAAGTACATCGAGCCCGGACGTCCCGGCGGGTGGCTGGACCCGGGACCGTTCGGCTGCCTGGGCACCGGGCTGGGCTACGCGATCGCGGCCCGGCTGGCCCGCCCGTCCGCGCAGATCGTCCTGCTGCTCGGCGACGGCGCGGCCGGCTTCTCGCTGATGGACACCGACACGCTGGTCCGGCACCGGCTGCCGGTGGTCATCGTCTGCGGGAACAACGGCGCCTGGGGCCTGGAGAAGCATCCGATGCGCGCCCTGTACGGCTACGACGTCCTCGCTGACCTGCAGCCCGGCTGCCGCTACGACGAGGTGGTACGCGCCCTCGGCGGCGCCGGCGAACTGGTCACCAGCCCGGCCGAGATCGCCCCGGCGCTGCGTCGCGCCTTCGCCGCGAATGCCCCCTATCTCGTCAACGTGGTCACCGACCCCGAAATCGCGTACCCCCGGTCGACCACCGGCGTGTAGCGGCGCCCCGGCCTGGTGGCGGACCTTCTGCCCGGCTCAGCCTATGACGGCGATGAGATCGCCTTCCTGGACCACGTCGCCCTCGGCGACGTGCATCCGGGTGACTACGCCCCGGCCCTCGGCCAGGACCGGGATCTCCATCTTCATCGACTCCAGGATGACCAACGTGTCGCCGTCGTCGACGTGGTCGCCTTCGGCTGCAACCACCTTCCACACGTTCGCGACCATCTCCGCGCGGATCTCAGCCACGGCGACTCCCGTCTGTTGGCTCTGCTGGCTCCATTGGCCGGGCCGTGCCGCCCGGCACACATGAGGCGTCGTTCTACCTGGGACGCATCCTGCTTACCAGGGACGTATCGTAGTCCCCGCTGACGAACTGCGGGCTGGCGAGCAGTTCCGCGTGGAAGGCCAGATTGGTCTTCGGGCCCGCGATGGCGAAGGCGGCCACCGCTGCCCTGGCCCGGGCCAGGACCTGCTCGCGGTCTGCGCCGTGCACGCACAGCTTGGCCAGCAGGGGATCATAGAACGGCGTCACGGTGTTGCCTGCCTGGTAGCCGGCGTCCACGCGGATGCCCTCGCCGGCCGGTTCTTCCCATTCGGTGATCGTGCCCGGCCCGGGCAGGAACCGGACCGGGTCCTCGGCATAGACCCGCAGCTCAAGGGCGTGCCCCGAGGAGCTGACGGCGGCCGGGTCGAACGCCGGCGGCTGGCCCGCGGCGATGAGGAACTGCTGCTCCACCAGGTCGATGCCGGTGACGAGTTCGGTGACGGGGTGCTCGACCTGCAGCCGGGTGTTCATCTCCAGGAACACGAACGAGCCGACGTCGGTGTCCACCAGGCACTCGACCGTCCCGGCGCCGCGGTACTCTACCGCCTCGCCGGCCCGGACGGCGGCGGCCAGCATCCGCTCGCGCAGCCCGGCGGACACGCCGGGGGACGGGGTCTCCTCGGCTACCTTCTGATGACGGCGCTGCACGGAGCAGTCGCGCTCGCCGAGGGCAAGCACCGTCCCGTCGGCCAGTCCGAGGATCTGCACCTCCACGTGACGGGCGCGCTGGACGTACCGTTCGATCAGGATCTCGGGCGAGGAGAAGAACCGCTCCGCGCGCGCGCGGGCCGTCTCGAAGGCGGAGCGGAGGTCGTCCGGGCCAGCCGCCACGCCCATGCCGATCCCGCCACCGCCGGCCGCCGCCTTGACTATGACCGGATAGCCGATCCGGCCGGCCTCGGCGATGGCCGCGGCCACGTCGGCGACGGGCTCACGGCTGCCCGGTGAGACCGGCACGCCGGCCCGCTCCATCAGGTTCCTGGCGCGGATCTTGTCGCCCATCTGCTCGATGGCCGCCGGATCGGGGCCGACCCAGGTCAGGCCGGCCGCCGTCACCTGGCGGGCGAAACCCGCGTTCTCGGCGAGGAAACCGTAGCCGGGATGGACCGCGGCCGCTCCGGTCTGGCGCGCCGCGTCGATGATCGCCGCGCCGTCCAGGTAGCTCTGGGCGGGCTGGGCGGGGCCGATGCGCACCGCCGTGTCTGCCTCGCGGACGTAGGGCAGATCCGCGTCGGCGTCGGAGTACACCGCAATCGCCCTGATCCCCATCCGGCGCGCGGTGCGCATCACCCGCCTGGCAATCTCACCTCGGTTGGCCACCAGCACCGAATCGAGCATCAGGCCAGCCTAGTGGGCCCGGGGGCCCCCGCGAGCCAAAGGGCCGCGGCGTCGCAGGGACTCAGGAGCGGTGAGGTCGCGGCCTTGGAGCCCGTCCTCGGCCCAGGCGCGGCCGGAACGATGTGGCACTGAGACGGTTATACCCGTTACGCTGCCACAACGTTCTAGCGCTGACCCTTGGGTAGGCGCCGGAGGCGAGCGGGAGTTACAGCTGAATGACGGATCTGCGGTTCACCACCCGGCTCAGGGCCTCGACCGCATCCGGATCATACTCGCTGGCCGTGTCCAGCCGGAGCTGCTGGACGGCCGCGGCCGCGCGGCCGGGATCCAAAGAGCTGCCCACCAGGTCGTCGAAGGCGTTGGCGGTCTTGATGATACGGCTGCTCAGCGGTGGCCCTGAGGGCATGCTGTCGCCGACCCGGCCCGGATGACCGGTGTGTCCGGTGCGCCCGCTGAAACCCTCGTGCGCCACCTCCAGGCCGCGGTAGGGCTCGTTCTGCCGACGGACGATCTCGGCCACCGAGTCGAGCACGCGGGCCTGCTGGATCACGTCGGCCCCCAGCTCGGCGATGCGCTGCTGGTCCCGGCGCGAAGCCAGGACCGTGGCCCCCCCGGGGATCGGGTCGTGCAGTGACAGCTGGCCGATGTCGTGCATGAGCGCGGCGTATTCGAGTTCGAGCAGCTGGGGCTCGTGGATGCCCAGCTCCCGGCCGATGGCGACGGCGAGCCTGCTCACCCGCTCGGAGTGCCCGGGTTCCACGTAGCCGCCGATCTCGGTGACCTTGGCCAGCGCCCGCACCGTCTGCAGATAGGTGGCCCGGATCCCGGCGTAGCGGCGGAACGCCACCTGGGTGACGAGCAGCGGAGCGATGAACACGGCCAGCGCGGCCAGCCCCATGACCTCGGCGGCGAACGCGATGAGCAGCGCCGAGGCCCCCACCGCGGCGCCCAGGGGCAGCTGGACGCGCATCTCGTCCACCAGCGCGACCCGGAACCTGGCCCGCTGCTCGTCCACCCGCATCAGGGCGGTGAGCACCACCTCGAGCAGCAACGCGACCACGGTCAGCGAGGTCATCAGCGAGAAGGCGAGCCCCCAGTCCCTGACCACGGCGCCGTTCCCGGCAAGCGGCCGGAAGATGAAGGCGACGAGCGCCACGCAGAGCAGGCGCGAGGCCATGCTGCTCACCTTGGCCGGCCGGCCGACGGCCAGGTGCGGCAGGGCACCGACGATCATGCCGATCGCGGTAATGGTCACCACCTGCTCGGCGCTGTAATGAACCGGGTTCACCCCGACCCGGACGAGCAGCGCGTACGCGAGCGCTCCGGCCATCCCGATCGGGGCGGTCTCGCGGTCACCCGGCAGGTTCAGCCGCAGCACCTCGCCGAACGCGATAAGGACGCCGAACGCCACCGCGATCCGCGGATCCCGCAGGCCCTCGACGGCGGTCTGCGCCACCGAGGCGACCAGGACCACTCCGGCCGCCGCCACGAGCAGCAGCAGGCCGGAATCGGTCACGTGCCAGGGGAGCTTGCGCGGCTCGTGTGGTCGTTCGGTCATGTGGGTCTCAGAAGCTGTCGATCACTCGCAGCGGCGCACCGGGGTCGTCGTGGTCCTGCGCCGTGATCGTGGCCAGGTCGTCGGCGGCGAGAGCGGGCGGCTCGCGATGGTGCCAGCCCTCGCGCTTGATCGCGGCCACGAAGGCATCCACGAACGCCGGGTCGAACTGCGTGCCAGCGCATTTCCGCAGCTCCTCGATCGCCTCGGCGACCGGGCGGGCACCTCGGTAGGACCTGGTCGACGTCATCGAGTCGAAGGCGTCGGCGACCGCCAGCACCCGGGCGAACTCCGGGATCTCGCCTGCGGCGAGGCCCATCGGGTAGCCGCGGCCGTCGATCCGCTCGTGATGGTGCATGATCCCGGCCAGCGCCTCGTCGAGGAACCCGATCTCCCTGACGATGTCCAGCCCGTGTATCGGGTGCAGTTGGATCGCGGCGTACTCCTCCTCGGTCAGCTTCCCCGTCTTCTGCAGGACCCTGGTCGGCACGCCGAGCTTGCCGACGTCGTGCAGCATCCCCGCGTACCTGATCGCCTCGACCCGTTCGCCCCCCATGCCGATCTCGCGCGCGATCATGACCGACCCGCGGGACACCCGGTCGCTGTGACCGCGGGTGTAGAAGTCCTTGGTCTCCACCGCCTGGCACAGCGCGCCCACCGTGGCCTCGTAGGCTCGCTGCTGCTCCACGATCTGCGCGACAGCCCAGCGGGCGACGAACAGCGGGATCAGGATGAGCACCGGAGCGAACAGCCCGACCACGCTCCACAGCGCGGCAATGAGCAGCCCGAACGCCCCGTACCCGAGATCGGATGCGACCAGCTTGACGCTCATGCCGAGCGGAGCGCGGCGTCCCGAGGCGTCGGGACCGCCGGTCAGCCAGAGGATCCCGGCGAGCAGCGCGTGGTTGGCGACCACGTGCACCACGGCCGCGACCGCGAACGGCCCGATGACCGCCGGGAACGAGGTGCTGTCGGGGACGCCGACCTGCCCGCCCATGGCGACGAACACCCAGCCGGCCAGGTACGCCGACAGGGCCATCATGCCCGTGTTGAACGCCCGCTGAGCAGCCGACGGGCCGCGCCGCATCCCGAACATGGTGCAGGCGCCGACGATCGCCGCGCCGACCGGTCCGGTCAGTACGGCGGCGGCCAGGGTCGCCGAGGAGTTGGGAGACCAGGCCAGCTGCCCTGGACGCAACGGCGTCGCCGTCGACTCGAAGACCACGAGCAGCAGACCGAGGACCGCGACTTCCCTCCACCAGGCGATGTCGCCGAACGGACCGCGGATGATCAGCACGCCCGCGACGGCCACGACCATGCCGATGTACAGTCGTGCGGCCCACGAGAGCCTAGCCAGACCTCCCCCCCTCACAGCCAGGAGCGTGGAACCTTGGCTATGCTCCAAACCCCTACCCCCACGTGCTCCCGGAACGGGCGAGTGGACAGACCGGGGCCGTCGTCACCTCGCCTGCAGCAGGGGTTAGTCCGCCGGATGGACGCATGGAGCTGACCTCCCTAACGCGCAACTACCTACAGCTCACCGGATATCGTCCAAGGTCAAGGATAACGTGGCCGCTTCGCTTCTCGCAGGCCCAAAATCTCATCGTGATCATGCCGCCAGCGGGATAGTCACAATGGGCAATCAAACCCGGCGCATGTGGCGCAATTGCCACACTTCTGGCGAATCGGGCGGCGGACCGCTACTCAGCGAACT
>JASHYW010000365.1 GCA_030042885.1 Streptosporangiaceae bacterium
GCCCAGCCGAGCGGGGTGCCCGCCTCCACCTGGTCGAACCGCGGCGCGGTGCCCGCCTCGAGCACCAGGGCGGGCATGTGGCCGGCGTTGCCGAGCAGGCCCTCGCCGGTCACCGGGTCGATCACCAGGTAGGCGACGGTGGTGACCTGCTCTTCCTCCTCGGTGGCGCTGAACAGCCGGTCCAGGCCGCCCAGGACGGCCGCGGGGCGCGGGTCGGTCAGGGCCAGCGCGCGCAGCGCGTTGCGGACCCGGCCCATGCCGGCGGCTGCGGTCAGCCCCTTGCCCATGACGTCGCCGACGGCGACCGCCAGCCGCTGGTCGGCCAGCCGGAACGCGTCGTACCAGTCGCCGCCGATCTCGGAGTTCTTGGCGACCGGGCGGTACCTGGCCGTCAGGACCAGGCCGGGGACGCTCGGCAGCCGGTCGGGGAGCAGGCTGCGCTGCAGCGTCTCCGCGGTGGTGTGCTCCCGTTCGTACAGCCCCGCCCGCTCGACCGCCAGCGCGCACTGGCCGGCCAGCGCCTCGAGGAAGACCCGCTCCTCCTCGGTGATCTTCCTCGGCCGGCCGAACGAGAACCGCAGCGCGCCCAGCGGCGCGCCCGTGGTGATCAGCGGCAGGCCGACCCATGAGCGCTCGTCGGAGGCCGCGACCACTGTGGCGGGGTCGATGTCCAGCTCGCCCTCGAACTGCCTGCGCAGGTCGTTGGGGTCCTCGACGAGCACCGGCCGCCGCGTCGCGATGGCCTTGGTCATCACGCTGGGGGACTGCAGGGTCAGCGGGCCGCCCGCCGAGTCCGGCCTGCTCGGCAATCCGTCCTCGTTGACCACCTTCAGCCGGGCGCCGTCCGGCTCCACCAGCGCGACGGCCGAGCGCAGCGCGCCGATCGCCGTCCGGCCCACCTCGGTGATGACCTCGACCACCTGCTCCACGGTGAGCGCCTCGGCCAGCATCGAGGTGGCCTGCTGCAGCCGCGCGGTGCGCAGCGCGGCCGCGGACAGCTGCTCGGTCAGCCGCCCGCGCATCTCCTCGGCCTCGCGCTGGCTGGTGACGTCGGTACTGGCCCCGACCCATTCGACGATCTTGCCGTCCCGCTCAATCGGCACCGCCCGCACGTCGTAGTGCCGGTACGAGCCGTTTCTGGTCCGGATCCGGTACCGGTCGTCGAACACCTTGCCGGTCCGGACGCACTCGCGCCAGTCGCGCTCGACCCGGTCCCGGTCATCGGGGTGGACGGCGGCCAGCCACCCGTGGCCGAGGTAGTCCTCGGTCGACTGCCCGGTGATCCACCGCCACTCCGGCGAGTCTTCCTTCATCGCGCCGTCGGGGGCCGCCACCCAGACCACCTGGGCGCCGCCCTGGACCAGGGAGCGGTAGCGCTCCTCGCTGCGCCTGATCTCCTCCTCGGCCGGATGCCTGGAGAGTTCGAGCAGCATGAGCCCGGCGCCGCCGATCTCCCCGGCCGGGTCGTGGACGGGGAACCAGGACGCGTAGCCGGTGGCGGCGTCCGAGGCGGGATCCGCCGTGGGGTAGCCGTGTTCCATGACCGGCGCGCCGTCGGCCAGGACCTTGCGCAGCGCGGCCTCGGCGCGGGCCGCGAGCTCCTCCGGCCACACCTCGGACGGCAGCTGGCCGGCGTATCCCGCCGGGTCCGTTCCCCCGAGCCGGGCCAGGGCAGCATTCACCCAGCGGAAGCGCAGATCGGTCCCGAAGAGCGCGAGGCCGACTGGCGCCTCCAGCATGAGCATGTCCACCAGAGCGGCGTCGGATGCGTCCCGTGGCCTGGGCACCGAAGTCTCCGTGCTCACAGCGGGCACCCACCAGCCGCGCCGGGGGCTGCCATGGGCGGCTCCTTCCCCGGGATCGTTCCCGCAGCCAACCAATTAAGCGTGCCACAGTCCGGCAATTGGTGCGGCCCGGAAAGCGGATTCGCGGAAAGCGAACGGCGATTTACCATGCCCGTCAGGTGTGTCCGCGTGTCGCGTGCCGTTTATGAGGCGAAATAACAGCGGGCATGACAGCGTAGCATAGCGTCCGCATGTCCAGATCTGAGAGGCTATCAGGGTGAGCCCGCATCCCCGACGCAGCCAGTCCCCTGGCGATCCGGCCGGATCAGGCGGCGGCCAGCGCGGGCAGGAAGCCCAGGGAGCAGGTGCTGCTGTCCCGCCGCCGAACGCGCTGTTCGCCGAGATGCTGCGCGCGGCGCGCGAGCTGCTGGCCGTGCGCAGCCCGCTGGATGCCGAACTCATGGTCAGCGAGCTGCTCGGCACCTGGTGGGGGCAGCGGAGCCCCCGGGGCCGCGGCCGGCGCGCCGCCACGCTCGAGCAGCTGGTGGGCGAGGGACTGGTCGACTACGCGGCCGGGCAGCGCAGCCCGGCGGCGCTGGCCCTGCTGTCCGGCATCGCCTGCCTGGGCACGCCCCGGCAGGCGGCCAAGGCCGAGCGCGCGGCCCTGGACCTGATCGAGGCCGGGGTGCCCTGCCCCGGCTGGGCCGAGCACCTGGGCGCGGTGGTGCCCGGCGAGTGCTACGTCAACCCCGACCTGCTCGGCGACCAGGACGAGGTTATCAGCGTGTTCAGCTACAACGGCGAAGAGCCGCACGCGCTGGTCGCCGTAGTGGACTACAACGCCGACGGGATGCTCCGCGACGGCTGGGTGACCTCGCGAGTGGACAAGCTGCTGGACCACTGCCGCGAGGCCAGCAGCCAGCGCACGGCGGCCGGGCGCGAGAGCAAGCAGGTGTTCCGGCAGCTGGAAGCCGGGCAGGCGCGGCACATGCTGGAGACGGCGCTGGCCGTGACCGACGCCGCGACCGACCCGGCGGTCAGCGAGTCGTTCCCCTCGTACCATGCGTTCATCAGGGCGCGGATCAGGGCGCTGCCGCCCTACCGGGGCCGCTCGCTGTCCGCCACGGGGGCGCGGCGGCAGCTGTGGAGCAAGGACCGCCGGGCCATGCTCGCCGCCGAGTTCCTGGCCTCCGACGAGGCCGAGGACCTGTCCGACCGCGGGTCGGCCTCGCA
>JASHYW010000366.1 GCA_030042885.1 Streptosporangiaceae bacterium
GACTGGCTGGCCTTCGACCCGGTGGAGAACGTGCTGTTCGTCCGGTTCGCCAACTCGGTGATCGAGCCGCTGCTGAACCGGAACTACGTGCATTCCATCCAGATCACCATGTCCGAGGCGTTCGACGTCTCCGACCGGGGCCGGTTCTACGACCGGACCGGCGCGATCCGGGACGTGCTGCAGAACCACATGCTCCAGGTGCTGGCCACCGTGCTGGCCGAGCCGCCGGCCGGCAAGGGCCTGGCCGGCTGGCGGGACGCCAAGCAGCAGGTGGTGAACGCGCTGAGCCCGCTGAGCCCGGAGCACACGGTCCGCGGCCAGTACGAGGGCTACCTCCAGGTCGACGGGGTGGCCCCCGGCTCGACCGTGGAGACCTACGTCGCGGTCCGGCTGTCCGCCGACACCTGGCGCTGGGCCGGCGTGCCGATCGTGATCCGCGCGGGCAAGACCATGCCGGTCACCGCCACCGAGGTCACCATCACCTTCAAGGACCCGCCGCATGACCTGTTCGGGATCGAGCCCGAAGTGCCCTGCGACATGCTCACGTTCCGGATCTGGCCGGAGACCGCGGTGAGCATGACCCTGCAGGGCAAGAAGCCGGGGGCGGGCTGGGAGCCGCAGGCCGAGGACCTCTCGTTCGCGCAGCAGCCCGGGTCGGACATCCGCCCGTATGACCGGCTCATCGGCGCGGCGCTGGACGGGGACCGGTGGCTGTTCGCGCGGCAGGACACGGTCGAGGCCGCCTGGCGGATCGTGGACCCGGTGCTCGGCAACGTCGTCCCCGTGCACCCCTACGCCCGGGGCAGCTGGGGACCCAGCGAGGCGAACCGCCTGCTGCCCGACCGGGACACCTGGCACGACCCGGCGGGCTGACTGGACTCGGCAGGCAAGGACATCGTGATCGGAACGAACCATGAACGACCAAGACAGCCAGCGCCGTGTGGTGATCGTGGGGGGCGGCTTCGCGGGGTTGTTCGCCGCCCGCATGCTGCGGCGCGCGCCGGTGCAGGTGACCCTCATCGACCGGGCCGAGCATCACCTGTTCGCCCCACTGCTGTACCAGTGCTCCACCGGGATCTTGTCCGAGGGGAAGATCGCCGCGCCGCTGCGCGAGCTGCTCCGGAAACACCGCAACGTCGAGTTCGTCCTCGCCGAGGTGACCGCCATCGATCCGGAGCGGCGGCGGGTGCTGGCCCGGCGGCCGCTGGGTGAGCCGATCGAGTTCGGCTACGACTACCTGATCTTGGGCGCGGGCGTTCGGCAGTCGTATTTCGGGCATGACGAGTACGCCCCGATCGCGCCCGGGATGAAGAGCATCGAGGACGCGATGAAGATCCGGCGCCGGGTGTTCGGCGCGTTCGAGATGGCCGAGTCCGCCGAGGACCCGGCCGAACGAGCCCGCTGGCTCACCTTCGCCTTGGTCGGCGCGGGCCCGACCGGAGTGGAACTGGCCGGGCAGATCCGCGAGGTCGCTACCAAGACGCTGCGCAAGGAATACCGGCACATCAAGCCGGAGGACGCCCGCGTGCTGCTGTTCGACGGCGGCGACGCCCCGCTGGCTACCTTCGGCCCGAAACTGTCCGCCCTGGCCGCCCGCGAGCTTGCCAAGCTGGGGGTCGAGCTGCACATGGGCTCGATCGTCACCCACGTGGAGCTGGGAAGCCTGGAGGTCAAGGACCACGACGGCAAGGTAACCCGGCATGAGGTAGGAAACGTCTTGTGGACCGCGGGGGTCCAGGCGCCGCCGCTTGCCGCAGCGGTGGCCAACGCGACCGGCGCGCAGCAGGACCGGGCCGGGCGGATCGTGGTCGGCAAAGACTGCGCCATCCCCGGTCACCCGGAGATCCTGGTCACCGGGGACATGATGAGCCTGGACAAGCTGCCCGGAGTGGCCGAGGTCGCCATGCAGACCGGAATCTACGCCGGGCGGAGCATCAGCCACCAGGCCCGCGGGCAGGCCTTCGACAAGCCGTTCAAGTACCGCGACCTGGGCTCGGCCGCCTACATCTGCCGCGGGAAGGCGGTCGTCTCCGCGTTCGGGCTGAACTTCGGCGGCTTCCTGGGCTGGTGGGTGTGGCTGTTCATCCACATCGGCTTCCTCACTGGCTACCGCAACCGCATCGGGGCGGTGCTGGGCTGGTGGTTCGCCTTCACCCGCGATATACGCCGGGAACGGACCTTCACCATCGACGACATGCCGATGGCGATCGCGTACCGGGGCATCCAGGCCGCCCCCGGGAACACGGCCCCCGTCACGCCCGCTGACCGAGGCGGCGCCGGGACCGGATAGCTAGTCCTATTGCCTCATCGGGGCGGGCGCAGCGGCAGCGTCCGCTGCCGGGCCCCGAGCCGACGCCAGATGGCACGCTGGGCGCTGAGGCCACCCGCGCCGACCACGACCAGCAGCACGACATTCAGCAGCAACTGCAAGGAGGAGCCGCCTGCTTCGTGCCAGCTGCCGAAGGCGAGAGAAACGCCGATATCGGCCGCCGCGGGGATCGTGGTGACGGAGATGAACACGCCGATGAGCGCGCCGGCCCGCGCCTGTGTCAGGGACACCACGCGGGCTCACAAAGCGGACGTGCAGCATCACAAACCCGCCTTAGCTCAGGAGCCACGTGAGAGGGCCGTGAAGGTGGCTCCCATCCGCCGCGTCATCCCCGTGGGGCGGCGGAGGAACCGGGCGCCGCAGCGGGCCCGGCCGCGACGGCGGAGCCTGGCGGAGGGTGCCCGGCTGGCGCGGGCTCTGGCGCCGGCGCGAGCCTGGCCGCGCCGACATAGGCCACCACGACCGCCACGATGACCAGCGGCATCACGGCCAGGCCATCTTGGTACATGAAGAGCGTCGCAAGCAGCACCGAGGTCAGCGGCAGGGTTAGCATCACCGCGCACATCGCTCCCATGCCCATGGCCGCGCCGGCAACCTCCGTCAGGCCCGGCAGGTGTGACATTGCTATCCCGCCCGCCGCGCCCACGAACAACGACGGGAAGACCGGCCCGCCGCGGAAGCTGCTCAGCGACACGCCATAGGCCAGGCCCTTGCAGACCACGAGCAGCACCAGGGCCCCGACGGTATAAGAGGCGCTCTTCGTGATCAGAGGCCCCAGCGCGCTCTGCCCAGAGAACAGAACCTCGGAGGTACTCTTCCCCGTGCCCTCCGCGAAAGCGATCGCAAGTCCGGCGACGACCAGGCCCGCCACCATGGTGGCCGGTACCGTCCAGCGCTGCGAATACGCCTGCAACCGCTTCCCCAGCCACCGGATTCCCGAGCCGACCAGGGCCGCGGCCAGGCCGATGACCAAAGCCCAGCCGAACTCCCCTAGGGTCGGGGAACCGACGTGCGGGAGACCGGGAATGGACAGGGAGAACGTGCCCCACCCGGTCCAGGCGTCCAGCCCGACGAAGATGAGCGCCCCGACGCCCGCGGCCAGCAGGCCAGGCACCAGCACCAGACCCAGCATCGGCCCGCCCAGCCCAGACGCCTCCATCAGCAGGAACGCGGCGACGATGGGCGAACCCAGCAGCGTGCTGATGGCGGCGAAGCTCCCTGCGGAGGCGAGGACCGCGGTGGCCTGATCCGGCACGGGCCTCCGGGCCGCCTTGATGGCCAGCACGACCAGCCCGCCGCCGATGGCGATCAGAGGTGCCTCCGGCCCCAGCACGGCACCGAAGCAGAGGGTGGCCAGGGCCGCCAGTATGACGCCGGGCAGCTGAGCCGGCGTCGGCGGGCCGTGCATCTTAAAAC
>JASHYW010000367.1 GCA_030042885.1 Streptosporangiaceae bacterium
ATAGGTCATGGGGGAGTCACCACGGTACGTTCGGGCAGATAATGGACCTGGAGCAGGCGGTAACCGCTCCGTGCGGCCAGCCGGGTCACGGGCCAGCCCTGCTCGGCCAGCCAGCGGTGCAGCGAGTCGGCGCCCAGGTTGCGGCTTGCCACCAGGTACGCGTCGCGGCCCGGATCAAGACGGCGCAGCCACGAGCAGAGCAGCTCGTGCAGCGCGGCCTTGCCGATGCGGACCGGCGGGTTGGACCAGACCCCGGCCAGCCGGGCGGGCACCGACGGGTCGGCCGGGGTGACGCAGCGGACGTTCGGCAGGCCGGCCACGGCCGCGTTCCGCGCGCACAGCTCGAGCGCCCGCTCGTTGACGTCGACGGCCCAGACCGTGGCGCCGGGCGACCGGGCGGCCAGGACGCAGGCAATCGGGCCGTAACCGCAGCCGAGGTCGAGCAGGTCACCCGAGGGGGGCGGGGCGGGGGACTCATCCAGCAGCAGGCGCGTGCCGGGGTCGAGCCGGCCGGGGGAGAAGACCCCGGCGTCCGTGGCCAGCTCCAGGTAGACGTCGGGCAGCACCACCCGCACCTGGCCGGGCCGGTGCGGCGCCCGCGGCCGCGGCGAGAAGTAATGATCGCTCACGGGACTGGGCTCACACAGGGCGGGCTCGGTCACCGGCTCACGACGGCGGCCGGCTCGGCCTGGGCCGCCAGCGCCGGGTTGATGAACCGGCGGGTGACCCAGCGCTCGACGATGAACGTCATGATCGGGATCGTGCCAGCCAGCAGCATGATCACGGTCGGCTTGGTCGCCAGCCTCAGCTTCCTGGCCAGGATCCAGGCACACACCAGGTAGATGATGTACAAGATGCCGTGCAGCACGCCGACGTCGTTGGCCACGGCCGGTCTCCCGGCTATCTGCAGCGGGATGCCGACGAAACACAGCACAATCAGCACCACACCGGTCACGTAAGCCATCACCCGGTACCGGAGCACTGCTGCTTTCACGACTTCATCTCCCGGTCCTCTCGATAACTAGCTGCGCAGCCCGTGCCACCTGCCATGCCGCTTGACCTCGGCGTTGAGGCGGGCCAGGTAGTCGTTGTAGGCGCTGAGCTCGGCGTCCTCGTCGTCTTCGGGTGCGGCGGTGCCGGCCTGGACGGATCCGACCCCGAGGGGAAGCTCCTCCTCGCTGTGGTCGGGTACGGTCACCTGGCCGCGCCTGATCCGGAACTCGTCCCTGATCGTCTTGGCCCAGAAGACCACGGCAAAGCAGGCAAACAGCGGCCACTCGAACGTGTACGCCCAGCTCAGTCCGTTGCCAGACAGCGCACGGTGCAACTGCCAGTCGCCGAGCCAGAGCATGCCAAAGAACGAGACCACCATGAGCAGGTGCCACCCCACCCAGCGGGGCTTGATCAGGAACCGCCACACCGGGCCTGCGGCCGGCGCGGCGCCCTGTGCGGGGCTGGCGTCATCCATGTCATGAGAGTAGCGCTCCCATACCATAATTCTCCCATGGGTCTGTTCGCTGACTCGTCCAGTCAGGCCGCGCGGCCGCCTCGCCGGATGGAGGACCTGCACGGCCCATGGCAGGGGACCGTGGTGCTACCGGTCCACCTTTCCTGGTACGGGATGCGCGAGTTCGACGTCGCAAACGAGAGGCCCCGGCTGCAGCTGTACAGCATCGTGATCAGCAAGGGCAGGCCGAACGACCTGGCCCGCTTCATCAACCCGCACCGGCTGCGCGACGACTGGCCGCAGCTGCGCCAGTTGGTCGACAGCAAAACACGGCGCGCATGGGAGCGCAAGCTCGGCCTGCCAGCACCCCGCCGTCACGCCCGGGTACACAGGCCGGGCTAGCCAGGTGTGTGACGCCGTTTGGTATGCCAGGCTGATGACATGCGCAAGTACGTGATCATGGGAGTGCAGGGCAGCGGCAAGGGCACCCAGAGCCACCTGCTGGCGGCCGACCTGGACCTCGTGCACATCAGCGTGGGAGACATCTTCCGCTGGAACGTGCAGAACCACACCAAGATAGGCGCGCAGGTCCGGCGGGTCATGGCGGCGGGGGAACTGGTCGGCGACGACCTGGTCGAGTCGATAGTCAGGAGCAGGCTCACCGATCATGACTGGAACTATGGCTTCATCATCGACGGGTTCCCGCGGAACCGGCCGCAGACCGAGTTCTTCCTGGAGAGCTACGACATCGACGGCGTCATCGTGCTCGACCTGCCGGACAGCGAGGTCCGCCGGCGGGTGCTCAACCGCAGGGTATGCCCAAACTGCGGCATCAACTACAACCTGATCGACAGCACCCCCGAGGTGCCGGGGAAGTGCGACGCGTGCGGGGGAGAGCTGGTCACCAGGGAAGACGACACCGAGGAAGCGCTGGCGGTCCGGCTGCGGAACTACCACGAGAAGACCAACCCGGTGCTCGACCTGTTCCGGCGCAAGGAGTACGTCATCACCGTCGATGCGCGGCCGACGCCGGAGGTCATCCAGGCCGAGATCAGGCAGCAGCTCGGCCTGCCGCCCTTCAAGCCTGCCCTGGGGGATCAGCAGAAAGAACCAA
>JASHYW010000368.1 GCA_030042885.1 Streptosporangiaceae bacterium
CCGGGCGGTCAGCGCGGCGGCGTCCCGGGCCAGTTCGGCCTCATCGGGGGCGGCCCGGACCCGCGGCGCCGCCTGCCGAAGCGCCTCGGGGCTGCCGGTCAGCGGCTTGGCCCACCCGGCGGCGACCAGCTGGGTGAGCTCGGCAGTGCGGGCGAACCCGCCGATCAGGGCGGCCGCACCGGACCGGTGCGCGCGCAGGGCCAGGACCTCGCGGGCGTTCGGGTACGGCGCCCGGGGCTCGGCGTGCAGGTCGTCGCCGTCATCCCAGAGAACCACCAGGCCCAGGTGGGCGACGGGGGCGAACATCGCGGCCCTGGTGCCCGCCACGATGCTGACCCTCCCCCGCAGCACGGCCAGCCAGCGGCGATAGCGCTCGGCCGGGCCGAGGTCGGCGGTCAGGCAGACGTGACCTCCGCAGCCGCCGTCGCGGCCTCGGTGGTGTTCGTGACCTCCGTGGTCTTCGTGACCTCCGTGGTCCTCGTGGTCCTCGTGACCTCCGTGGTCCTCGTGACCTCCGTGGTCTCCGTGACCGCCGTGCTCCTCGTGGCCTCGGTGGTGTTCGTGGCTCACGGCGGCCAGCGCCGCGTCGACGCGGGCCAGGTCGCGGGCGTCCGGTACGACGATAACCACGCCGCGGCCTACGGCGGCCGTGGTGGCGGCGGCGATGGCGATCTCAGTCGGCCACTCGGGACCGGGCAGGGCGGACCAGGCGGCCCGGACCGGGCGGGCCTCGGCCAGCGCGGCCAGGAACGCCTGCCCGGCCGGGTAACGGAGCCAGGGGCCGGGCTCCGGTCGGCCCGGCGTGAAATCCCGCAGGGGCGGCTGCGCGGTGTCAGCCTGACGGGCCGCAGGTTCCTGTTCGGCGGCCGCGTGGCGGGCCGGGATGGCCAGCCTGAGTACATCGGCCAGAGTGCCCGCGTACCTGTCCGCCACCGCCCGGGCCAGGTCGAAGATCTCCGGCGTGAGCACGGGCTCGGGAGAGACCACGCGCTCCAGGCGGGCGAGCCGGCCTTGGTGCTCGCTCGTCTCGGCCCGGTCCAGCAGGTAGCCGTCCACCAGCTGCCCGGCGAACCTGACCCGTACCCGGCAGCCCGGCACGGCCGTGGTGTCCATGCTGGCCGGAACCAGGTAGTCGAACGGCCGGTCCAGGTGGGCTAGCGAGATGTCGACCGCAACCCGGGCGACCGGCAGCCGTTCGCTGATCGCCTGATCCTTCGGCCTCGTGACCACGGTTCCGTCCTACCAGAACCGCGGCAGCGGTCATGACCCGCCAGGAAGCATCCTGGACTGCTGTTAGCCGCCGACGGCAGCGCGGAGCTGGTCGGCGCGGTCGATGCGCTCCCAGGAGAAGTCGGGCTCGGTGCGGCCAAAGTGCCCATACACGGCGGTCTGGGCGTAGATGGGCCGCAGCAGGTCGAGCGCGTAGATGATGGCCCGCGGCCGGAGGTCGAAGACCTTCAGCACGGCGTCCTGGATCCGCTCGACCGGCACCTTCTCGGTGCCGAAGCACTCGACGAACAGCCCGACCGGCACCGCCTTGCCGATCGCGTACGCCACCTGGGCCTCGCACCGGTCCGCCAGGCCCGCGGCCACCACGTTCTTGGCCACCCACCGCATCGCGTAGGCCGCGCTGCGGTCGACCTTGGACGGGTCCTTGCCCGAGAAGGCCCCTCCCCCGTGCCGCGCCATGCCGCCGTAGGTGTCGATGATGATCTTCCGGCCGGTCAGCCCGGCGTCGCCCATGGGACCGCCGATCTCGAACCGGCCGGTCGGGTTGACCAGCAGCCGGTACCCGTCGGTGTCGATCCCGGCGGCAGCCAGGACCGGCTCGACCACGTAGTCCCTGATGTCGGGGGTGAGGAGTTCCTTGAGGTTGATGTCCGGAGCGTGCTGGGTCGAGACCACCACGGTATCCAGCCGCACCGGGGTGTCGCCGGCGTACTCGATGGTCACCTGCGTCTTGCCGTCCGGGCGCAGGTACGGCACAGTGCCCGCGCGGCGGACCTCGGACAGCTGCCTGGCGAGCTTGTGCGCGAGCATGATCGGGAGCGGCATCAGTTCTGGCGTGTCACGGCAGGCGTAGCCGAACATGAGCCCCTGATCGCCGGCGCCCTGCCGGTCGAACTCATCGGTGCCCTCGCCCTCGCGGTACTCGAACGCGTCGTTGACGCCCTGGGCGATGTCCGGTGACTGAGAGCCGATCGAGACACACACGCCGCAGGATGCCCCGTCATAACCCTTGGCCGAGGAGTCGTAGCCGATCTCCAGGATCTTATCCCTGATGATGCCGGGAATGTCGACGTAGGTCTGCGTGGTGACCTCGCCGGCGACGTGCACCTGGCCGGTGGTGATCAGGGTCTCCACCGCCACCCGGCTGCCCGGATCATCCTTGATCATGGCGTCCAGGATGGCGTCGCTGATCTGGTCGGCCATCTTGTCCGGATGACCTGCGGTCACGGACTCAGAAGTAAATAGGCGGCGCGCCACGTCGTTTCCCCTCCTAGGAGCCGGGCAACTCCGGTGATTCTATCCGGAGTCCCCGGGCGGCCGGTTTGCTTGGGATTAGCCGGTTACGTGGGATTCGACGCTTGACGCCCGCTCCAGGTTGGCAGCTACCAGATCCCACACCACGTCCGCGAGCACCTCTTTGGGCCCGCGCGGTACCGGGGTGACGGTCCCGTCGGCGGCAAATATGACCGCCTCGTTGTCCGGCGTCCCGAAGCCGAGCCTGTTCCCCACCGGGTTGACCACCAGCAGGTCACACCCCTTGCGGGCGAGCTTGGCCCTCGCCGCCTGCTGCGAGGTGTCCGTTTCTGCGGCGAACCCGACGAGGACCTGGCACTTGCCGTGCTCGCGCCGGTGCGCCGCCAGTTCGGCCAGGATGTCCGGGTTCTCGGTCAGCCGCAACGGCTCGGGTGGCCGACCATCCTTCTTGATCTTCGCCGCGCTGCGCGCCTCCGGCCGGTAGTCCGCCACCGCCGCGGCCATCACCACCGCGTCGGCACCGCCTTCTTGGGCCGCGGCCTGGGCGATCGCGTCCCGCATCTCGCGGGCTGAGACCACCCGGATCACCTTGGCCCCGGCCGGATCGGCGAGCGCGACGTTGGCCGCGACCACGGTCACCTCGGCACCGCGGGTCACGGCCGTGTGGGCCAGGGCATAGCCCTGCGTCCCTGTGGACCAGTTGCCGATGAACCTGACCGGGTCGATCTCTTCGCGAGTGCCGCCCGCGGATACGACGACCCGGCGGCCGGCCAGGTCCTGGCTGAGGCGTCCCCTGGCGAGCAGGCGGATCGCCACCGAGAAGATCTCCGGCGGCTCCGGCAGCCGACCCGTACCACTGTCAGCGCCGGTCAGGCGGCCGACCGCGGGCTCGAGCACCACGGCTCCGCGGCTGCGCAGCAGCGCTACGTTCGCCTGGGTCGCGGGATACTCCCACATCTCGGTGTGCATCGCGGGCGCGTACAGCACCGGGCACCTGGCGGTCAGCAGCGTGGCGGTCAGCAGGTCCCCGGCCATCCCAGCCGCGGCCCGCGCCATCAGGTCGGCGGTCGCGGGGGCGACGATGACCAGATCCGCCGACTGGCCGATCCGGACGTGCGGCACCTCGGATACGCCCGTCCAGGCATCGGTCGTGACCGGCTCGCCTGATAGCGCGGCCCAGGTCGCCTCGCCGACGAACCGGAGGGCATCAGGGGTGGGCACGACCCGGACGCGGTGCCCGGCCTCGGTCAGCAACCTGAGCAGCTCGCACGACTTGTAGGCCGCTATGCCCGCGCCGACGCCGAGGACGACGCGTGC
>JASHYW010000369.1 GCA_030042885.1 Streptosporangiaceae bacterium
GGGCCGAGCATTCCTGCCTGATCTCCTACAACGTGCTCGAGCACATCGAGGACGACGCCGGGGCCCTGCGCAGCATGGCCGGCCTGGTCCGGCGCGGCGGGTACATCGTCCTGGTCTGCCCGGCCTTCCCGTTCGCGATGAGCCCGGTCGACATCGCGACCGGGCATGTCCGCCGCTACACCAGGCACTCCATGACGGCGGCGCTGACCGAGGCTGGACTCGAGGTGGTGGACGTCCGGTACGCCAACTCGCTGGGCCTGATCTGCTACTACGCGTTCACCAGCGTGCTCGGGAAGCAGCCGTCGACGGGCGGGACGATGACGTTCTACGACCGGCTGGTGGTCCCGGCGGTCCGCTTCGGCGAGCGCCTGATCAGGCGGCCGCCGTTCGGCCAGTCGGTGGTCGCGGTCGCGCGGGTGGGTCAGCCACCGCTGGCGGGCCGGTAGACGGACACCCCGTCGGCGGAGTAGGCGAACCTGAACCCGGTCGCGGACAGGTACTCGGTCAGGGCGGGACTTGGCTTCTGCTGCCACACCAGCACCCAGCCGACGTCCAGCCGACGCAGGTCGGCCCGGGCCGCCGCTATCTGGGCTGGCGACGTCTTCCAGCCATGCTGGGCGTTGTTCAGCTGGACGTAGAACGGGTGCCGCTCGATCGCGCCGATGGTCTGCGTGGGCACCCAGGACGCGTAACAGATCGCCCTCGGGTGTCCGTCGGCGGTGGCCAGCAAGATGGCCTGAGCGGCGGGCTCCTCACCGTAGGACGGGACATTGTCCAGGCCGAACGGCACGTCGACCACGATCGATCCGGAATGGTCGGCGGCGATCGGGCGGTCCAGGGCGGCCAGCGTGGTGGGCGTGGACGGCACGCCTCCGGGGGTCCCCGACCAGCCCGCCTCCAGCGCGCCGAGTACCGCCACGGCCAGGATCACCGGCCAGGCCCGGTGCCGCTGCAGCCAGTCCACCGCCGCCCCGGCCAGCAGGGCCGCCCCGACCAGCCCGAGCAGGGCCAGCCGGTCGGCCTCTCGGAAGACCGACAGCCCGGGCGTCCGCAGGAACCAGGTATAGGGCATGAGAGGAGATACCTGCACCCCGTTCCAGGTCTCGGCCAGCGGCACGTACATGTGGGTGCCGATGTACAGCGCCGGCCCGAGCGCCAGTGCGGCGCCACCCAGCCAGAGCAGGGCGAGCAGCCAGGCGCTGAGCCGTCGCCAGCTCGCGATCAGTCCCCCTACGGCAAGCACGCTCAGCACCACGCCGAACGTGTTCATCGTCTCCAGGCGCGTCTGGGAGGTGTAGATGTGGCCCAGGCCGGCGATTATCCCGTAGTTGGCGAGGCGGGGCGAGGGCGCGAACAGGCTGGGCACGTTGGCCACCCAGTGCGAGTACCCGAGCGTTGACGGCATCACCGTGGTGCCCGCGCGGGCCTCGGTGTACATCGCGAAGAGCTGAGGGCCGGCGACGATGACGGTGGCTATCCCAGCAACGGCCACGGCCTTGAGCCGGGCCAGGAGCGTGGCCACGGCGCGCGACGCCGCGAGCCACGGGATCAGCGCCAGAACGGCCAGGATCAGCGCCATCACCGCGGTCTCCTGATTGACCAGAGCCGAGGCGCCTAGCACCGCGCCCAGGATCACCGCCTGGCCGATGGTGGGATTGCGACGCAGCCGGACGGCGGCCTCGAGCGTCACCGGCAGGAACGCGGCGCCGTAGGAGATATTGAGGTGGTACCAGACCTGGTAGGTCAGCATGGCCGACAGCCCGAAGAACGCCCCGGCCGCGATCGCTCCGGCCCTGGTGGGCAGCCACAGCCGGGCCGCCCGGTACATCGCATAGCAGGCCAGGCCGGGCAGGAGGATGTTCAGCAGGTTATAGGCGGCCGACGGACCGAAGGCCAGCGTGACGGGAGCCATCACCACGCCGAGCAATGGGGTCAGCGTGTGGTACCCCAGTTGCAATCCCACCGGGGCGGCCAGGTACGTGGTGGACCAGGGGTCGTGCAGGTGGATGATCTGGTGGGCCACCCACCAGAGGTTCCACACGTAGATGGACACGTCCCTGCTCAGTGGCAGCCTGCCGGTGATGTAGGACGCGAGCGGCCAGGTGGCCGCCACCCCGGCCGCCAGGAAGGCGGCCAGCACCGCCAGTTCCCTGGCCCACGGGTGCGCCACAGCCGCCCGGATCCGCCCCGGCCCCCCGACGGCCTGGCCGTGCGCGCCGGCAACCTGTCCCTCGATCATTTAAGGCAGCCTAGTAGGTCGGGCGTGACGAGATTACCGTGGCTTCGGATGAAGTTCTCTGAGGTGATCGTGCTGCTGGCCGCCGGGACCGTGGGCGGCATCTTCAGCACGGTGGTGAGCATCGCGTCGCTGGTCACCTACCCGGCCCTGCTGGCGCTGGGCGTGCCGCCACTCAGCGCGAACATGACCAACACCGTCTCACTGGTCCTGACCGGGGCGGGCTCGGTAGCCAGTTCGCGGCCGGAACTCGCCGGCCTGGGCCGGCGCGTGCTCCGCCTGGGCGCCGTCACCGCCGCCGGCGGCGCGGCGGGGGCGGCGGTGCTGCTGACGACTCCGGCGGACGCCTTCACGATGGTGGTGCCGGTGCTGATCGGCGGCGCGTCGCTGATCCTGCTGGTCCAACCCCGGATCTCCAGACTGGCGCCGGCCACGGGCGGGGAACACCGCGTGGCCCACGGGGCGGCGTTGTTCGCGGTGGCCATGTACGTCGGGTACTTCGGGGCCGCCGCGGGAATCATGCTGCTGGTGGTGCTCAGCGGCATGATCGATGAACCGCTGGTCAGGGTCAACGCGGTGAAGAATGCCCTGTCCGGAATGGCGAACGCCATGGCCGCGATGTGCTTCGCACTGTTCGGTGAGGTCAGGTGGAAGCTCGTGGTCCCGCTCGCGGCTGGCTTTCTTATCGGCGGGTGGATCGGGCCTGCGATTGCCCGCAGGGTTCCTGCCGGGCCGTTCCGCGTCGTGGTCAGCCTGTGCGGGATTGG
>JASHYW010000370.1 GCA_030042885.1 Streptosporangiaceae bacterium
CTGCTCGGCGGCCCGCGTGGCCTGCCTCAGCGAGGAGGGGACGGTGAGCGACAGCTCGGCGAACAGGCGCTGGCTGCCGACAGTGACCAGGCGGCCGTCGACGGTGCCGCGCACTCCGGCGCCCGGCAGGGCGGCGAAGCCGGCCACCGGGGGCAGCGCGCCCAGGCAGGCGGCGGCGGCCCGGGCGATGGCCTGGCCAACCGGGTGCTCCGAGGCGTCCTCCACCGCCCCGGCCATCCGGAGGGCTTCACCGGCTAGCCCAGGCTCGAGAGCATCGCCTGCCGGGCCGGACCGGAGGGTATCCGGGACACCGGCGGCCGGGATGACGTCCTGCACGGTCATGGTGCCGGTGGTCAGCGTGCCGGTCTTGTCCAGCGCCAGGCAGCGGATCCGGCCCGCTGACTCCAGCGCCTGGGCGCTCTTGACCAGGATGCCCAGCTCCGCGCCGCGGCCCACGGCGGCCAGCAGGGCGGTCGGCGTGGCCAGCCCGAGCGCGCACGGGCACGCGACCACCAGGACGGCAACCGCCGCGCTCCACGCCGCCGCGGCGGGCAGCCCCGCCCCCAGCCAGAAGCCGAGGGTGGCGACGGACAGGGCGATCACGCACGGGACGAACACGGCGGCGATCCGGTCCGCTAGCCGCTGCGCGCTGGCCTTGCTGGCCTGCGCCCGGCTGACCAGCCGGGTGATCTGCGCGAGCATCGTGCCGGACCCCACCTGGGTAGCCCGCACCACCAGCCGCCCGCTCATGTTCACCGTGGCGCCGGTCACCGGGTCGCCCGGGCCGACCTCGGCGGGCATCGACTCGCCAGTGACCAGCGACGTGTCGACAGCCGAACTTCCCTCGACCACGACCCCGTCGGTGGCGATCTTCTCCCCGGGGCGGACCACGAACAGGTCCCCCGCGGCGAGCTGGTCGACCGCGACCCGCTGCTCGGTGCCGTCGCGCAGCACCGCGGCCGTCTTGGCGCCCAGAGCGGCCAGCGCGGTCAGGGCCGAGCCCGACCGGTCCCGGGCGCGGGCCTCCAGGTACCGCCCGGCCAGCACGGCCGTGGTTACCCCGGCCGCGGCCTCCAGGTACAGGGTCTGCCCGCTGGCCTGCCCGAAGGTGAAAGCGAACGACATCTTCATCCCGGTCATGTCCGCGCCGCCGAACAGCAGCGCGTATACCGACCAGCCGAACGAGGCCACGACTCCGAGGCTGACCAGCGTGTCCATCGTCGCCGTCCCGTGGCCGAGCCCGTACCACGCAGCCCGGTGCAGCGGCCACGCCCCCCAGGTCGCAACCGGCGCGGTCAGCAGCAGGCTCACCCACTGCCAGCCGGGGAACTGCGCGGCCGGCACCATGGCCAGCGCGATGACCGGCACGGCCAGCGGGACGCAGACCACGAGCCGCAGGGCCAGCGCCCGAGTCGCCGGGTCGGCCCCCGCCGCCTGATCCTGAGCCGGGGCGGCCGGCCAGGTAGCGGTGTAGCCAGTCGACTCGATCACGCCGATGAGCTCGTCGGCGCCGCGCCCGCCGGTGCTGGCGAAGTAGGCCCGACCGGTGGCGTAGTTGACGGTTGCCGTCACGCCGTCCAGCCGGTTCAGCCGCCGTTCGATCCGGGCAGCGCACGACCCGCAGGTCATCCCGCCGACGACCAGCTCGGTCCCGACCACGGTGCCGGTAGTGGTGGTTTCGGTGCCGCTCACGGATGGCCGCCCCGCAGCCGGACCGCGGGCGGGAGCTGCTGGCCGCCGCGGGAACCCCCCATGTTCATGCCGCCCATGCCGCCGCCGCTCACGCCCGGATAGCTGACCTGGGAATGGGTAGTCGTCACCGGGCCCAGGTGAGATCCGGCCGCGTGGGCGCCGAGGAAGATCACCGCGAGCAAGATCGCAAACCCGACGAGCTTGGCCTCGCGAATCACCAGGTCACCTCGCGGACCTGATGGTCACCACGATAACGGAATGTTACCGGGATGACATCGACGGCCACGAGGCACCGGCCGGAACATGAGCCAAATGTCATCTCACCTCTTCGGGGGACGGTCATCAAGGCTACAACGTACCGCGGGTGCTGGCCCGGGTCGGCGCCGGGCTGCCGGCCGGGATACGATCACGATCGTGTCAACTCGCTCCCTTGCGGTCACCGGGATGACCTGCGACCACTGCGCCAGCGCCGTCCGCGCCGAGATCAGCAAGCTCCCAGGCATCACCGACGTCGACGTCGACGTCGCGGCGGGCACCGTCCGCATCACCGGCGACCCGCTTCCCGGCGACACTCCGCTGCGTGAGGCCATCCAGGAAGCCGGATACGAATTCGCCGGTTACGAACCCTGATGCCGTGCAGGTCGGATCGCCGCGGGCTGTTGGCGATTCGCCGGTCGTGAGTCACTGTTAAGGCGTGAGGTTGTCACCTGAATAGCCTTGGAGCATCCGTGACGGGCCTGATTCAACGCCACGAGCATCAGGCAGCTCCGCCCTCAGGTCTGCGTACCGCACCAAGCGCAGCGGGGGGCAACCGCAGCTGCGCTGGCCTCCTTCGCGATGACGCTCCGGCGGCGGCGGATTCCCGGCGTGTGTGAGTCCGCGGAATGATCCCGGCGCTGGCGCGAGATCAGTTCCCGGTGCTGACGGCCAATCCCGGGGTCATCTATCTCGACAGCGCCGCCACCACGCAGAAACCGCAGGCCGTGATCGATGCGGTCACCGCCGGACTTGCCGTCCAGACAGCGAACCCCGGGCGGGGCAG
>JASHYW010000371.1 GCA_030042885.1 Streptosporangiaceae bacterium
GGCCCGGCGGCGGCGCTCGGCGTGACCGGCGGCTTCAGCTTCCTGCTCGGGCCGCTGTTCCTGATGGCGATCCTGCTGTACCGGAACTATTTCTACCGGTCGAGCGTCACCGTCGCCGAGGCTCGCTTCGGGACGCTGGTCGTGGTCGCCGGGATCGGCTATTTCTGCGCGGCGCTGGTGACCCCGCCCGCGACCAGGCGGCTGTCCAAGCCGGCCTGGATCACCGTGCTGCTCGCCGCGAGCGCCGTGGTGACCGGCGCGCTGGGCGAGACCTTCCACCAGCTCGCCTACCTGGCCATGGGGTTCTGCCTGTACCTAACCCGGCAGGGGGTGGCGATCTCCGCGACCACGATCCTTCAGGAGGAGGTGGACGATGCCTACCGGGGCCGGGCGTTCGCCTTCTACGACATGATGTACAACGTCACGTACGCCATCGGCGCCGTGATCTTCGCCGCCTTCATGCCGCTCGACGGCCACTCCCCGGCCACCGTCGGCGTGGTGGCGGCCGGCTACGCAGTTCTCGCCGCCGCATACTGGCTGTTCATGCACGTGGGTCAGTCCTCACCCGGCTCCGGCGGGACGATCCCCTCACCCGCGGCCCAGCGCAGCAGCTCCTGAGTGGCCCGCTCCTTGCCGAGCTCACCCTCGGTGATGCGAAGCTCGAGCATGTAGTTGTAGGCCCTGCCCACCAGCGGGCCGGACGGGATGCCGAGAATGCGCATGATCTCGTGGCCGTCGAGCTCCGGCCGGATCCTGGCCAGTTCCTCCCGCTCGGACAGCTCGGCGATGCGCCGTTCCAGCCCGTCGTAGCCGCGGGCCAGCCGCTCCGCCTTCGCCCGGTTACGCGTGGTGCAATCGGCCCTGGTCAGCACGTGCAGCCGGGTCAGCAGCGGGCCGGCGTCCCGGACGTACCGGCGCACCGCCGAATCGGTCCACTCACCCTCGCCGTACCCGTGGAACCGCAGGTGCAGCTCCACCAGCCGGGACACGTCGGCCACCACGTCGTTCGGGAAGCGCAGCGCGGTCAGCCTGCGCCGGGCCAGCTTGGCGCCGACCGCCTCGTGGTGATGGAACGCCACCCGCCCGTCCGGCAGCAGCGACCGCGTCTTCGGCTTGCCGATGTCGTGCAGCAGCGCGGCCAGCCGCACGGTCAGGTCGCCGTCCAGCCCGTAGCGCGGCTCGAGCTCGACGGCCTGCCGCAGCACGGTGAGGCTGTGCTGGTAGACGTCCTTGTGCCGGTGGTGCTCATCGGCCTCCATCCGCAGCCTGGACACCTCCGGCAGCACCTGCTCGGCGGCGTCCGTCTGCACGAGCACATCGATGCCCCGCGCGGGATCGGGCGTGAGCATGAGCTTGGCGAGCTCGCCGGCGATGCGCTCGGCGGAGACGATCTCCAGCCTGGCCGCCTGCTCGGCCATGGCGGCGCGCACGCCGGGGGCGACGGCGAACCCCAGCTTGGCCGCGAACCTGGCCGCGCGCAGGATCCGCAGCGGGTCATCACTGAAGGAGTCCTGCGGCCGTCCCGGAGTCCGCAGCACCCGCTCCCTCAGCGCGTCAAGGCCGCCGAACGGGTCGACGAACTCGTAGCCGGGCAGCCTGGCCGCCATCGCGTTGATGGTGAAGTCCCGGCGGCTCAGGTCCTCCTCCAGTGAATGCCCGTAGCGCACGTCGGGCCTGCGTGAGGTGGCCCGGTACTGCTCGCTGCGGTAGGTCGTGATCTCGAACACCGAGCTGTCCTTGCGCAGGCCGACGGTGCCGAAGGCGATCCCGATCGCCCACACCGCATCGGCCCAGCCGCTGACCAGCGCCAGGACCTGCTCGGGCGTCGCGTCCGTGGCCATGTCGAGGTCCCCGGCCGGCTGCTGACCGAGGAAGACATCCCTGATCAGCCCGCCGACCAGGGCGAGCTCGTGGCCGTAACGCGCGAACAGGCGGCCGAGCTCGGCGGCCGCGGGGACTCGCGTGCGCAGCAGCGCGGCGGCCGCCTCCCACTGTTCGTCGCTGTTAGGCACGGCCATCGAGAGTATCGGTAAAGCACGGGTTCGGTTCGATCGGCAATAACATTCCAAGTGTGCGAGTGTACGGCTTGCTACGGGCGAACTTCACGCGGCGGACCCTGTCCCTGGCCGCCACCCTCGCCCTGCCGGCCGCGGTCGCCGCCGCCCTGCTCGGGACGCCGGCTCCGGCGCAGGCCAGTCCCTTGCGCGGGGCGCAGGCGGGCACCGTGTCGGTGGCCATCGACTCGATGAGCCCGCAGGTGGCCGGGCCCGGCGCCACGATCACCGTGACAGGAACGGTCAGCAACGGCACCAGCCAGGCCACGTCCGGGCTCGACGTGCAGCTGTATACGTCACCGACGCGCTTCGCGACCCGGGACGCGATGGACGGGTACGCGAGCCAGGGCGGGACCGCAGGCCTTGTGGCGGCCGGGAACCCCTTCTCGATCACGGCCAGCCTGCGGCCCGGCGCCACCGTGGCCTGGCATGCTTCCTTCCAGGTCAGCAGCGTGGGCATGGCCGAGTTCGGGGTCTATCCGGTCACCGCCGAGCTGGCCGACCAGTTCGGTGACGTGATGGCTTCGAAACAGACGCTGCTGCCGTTCTGGCCCGGGCAGCAGGCAGCCGGCCTGGCCCGCCCGCTGGACATCGGCTGGATCTGGCCGCTCATCGACCAGCCGCACCATCAGCTGTGCCCCGCACTGACCAGCAACGCCCTGCCGGCGCTGACCAGCAACGACCTGGCTGCCAGCCTGGGCCGGCAGGGGCGGCTGTCAGCCCTGCTCGCGGCAGGCGAGGCCCATCCCGGCGCCAGCCTGACCTGGGTCATCGACCCGGCGCTGCTCAGCGACGTCCAGACGATGACCGGTCCGTATCAGGTGGCCTCCGGGTCGGGCTGCACGGGTCCCACCGAGCCGGCCAACCGGGCGGCCGCGGCGTGGCTGTCGGCGCTCCGGGCGATCACGTCCAGCCAGCCGACCGTGATGACCCCGTACGCCAACGTGGACGCCGCGGCGCTCGTCCACGCCGGGCTGAACGCCGATCTGACCAGCGCCTACGCGGCCGGGTACCAGGTCGCGGACAGCGTGCTGCACGGATCGTTCGGGCGCTCGATCGCGCTGCCCGCAGGCGGGACGGCCGATCTCAGCCTGCTCACCGAACTCGCCACCGCCGAGGGCATCCGCACCGTGGTGCTGGACAGCACCCAGATGCCGCCCCTGAACAGCGCCGTTTTCGAAGACGACGCCGTTACCTCGATCCCGGTCGCCGGCACCACCATGACCGTCCTGCTCGCCGATCATGTCCTGACCGGGATCCTCCAGGGGGGCGACACCAACTCCGGCATCCTGCCGCAGAGCACGCAGTTCGCCGTCAGCCAGCGCTTCCTTGCCGAGACCGCGATGATCGCCGCCGAGGCGCCGGACTCGGACCGCTCGATCGTGGTGGCGCCGCCAGACAACTGGAGCCCGTCGGCCGCACTGGCCGGCCAGCTGCTCGCCGAGACGATCAGCGCGCCGTGGCTGGCGCCCACCCCGCTGGCGGACCTGGCCCGAGCGCCGGATACCGCCCGCTCGATCGCCCGCCAGCAGCCACCCGCCAGCAGCCCGAGCCCCGCCGAGCTCAGCCCCGGCTACCTGGGCGCGGTCAGCGCGGTCGGCGCCAGCCTCAGCGTGTACCAGGCCATGCTGTACCAGCCGTCCAAGGACTACCAGCAGTCACTCGGCCAGGCACTGGCCGCCACCGAATCGTCCGCCTGGCGTGGCAGCGGGATGTCACAGGGCCTCGCGCTGGCCGACAGCCTGTCCGGTTACCTGAGCACCCAGGAAGGCAAGGTCAAGATCATCGCCGCGGATCAGGTGTCGATGGCCGGCGCCTCGGGGGCGGTACCGGTATCGATCCAGAACGGGCTGGCGGAGGCCATCCGGGTCAAGGTGTACGCCAGCGTGGTCAACTCGCCCGACCGGACGTCGCAGCTGACCGTCGGCCGCTTCCGGAACCTGATCGTCGTCCCGCCCCATAGTGCCGGACAGCTCGTGCGGCTGCCGGTCAGCTCCGCGCCGCAGGGGTCGACCGTCATCCGGCTCAGCCTGACCAGCGCGGACGGAACGCCCTTGCCGGGCGCCACGAAATCCCTCACCGTGCTGTCGACCAGATACGGCCGGGCGATCTTGTTCCTGATCGGTGCCGCGATCGGAGTCATGATCCTGGCCTCCGGGTACCGGGGCATCCGGCGGTGGCTGCACGCTGATACCCATGTCGCGAGCGAAGATGCAGGCCAACCGGGTAGCGTCGGGATAGGCACCAGCACCGCGCGACACCCGACGGAGGCACCGGATGACCTGGCCGATGCACGACGCTGGGCCGACGACCCCTGAGCCGGGCGGTCCGGAGCCGGGGCGGCCGGAGCCGGGGCCAGAAGAGCCGGGGTCAGAAGAGCCGGGCATGTCCCGGCGCGCGCGGCATGCCGACCCCGATCCGCTGCCGCCCATGGAGGGCCCGATGCCGGGCGGCGGCCCGAGCCCGGCCGAGACCACGCTGCCGCTGGCCCTGAGCTGGCCCGCCCCGCCGGCCCGGCCTGCAAGGACGCCCCGGTTCATCCCGGCCGACCAGCCGGGCTCCCCCGGCCCGTCCGGATCAGTGTCGGCGCCCTCCGACTGGCGCCGCGTGCCGCGGCAGCCTGGCTACCAGCCGCCCGATGACCTGCGGCCTAGCTACCCTCGGCCCGGGTACCGGCCCGCAGACCTTCCCCCCGGCCCACCCGGTCCCGGCGGTCCCGGGGGGCCAGAGCCCGGCGCGCCGCCGAGAGGTCCCCGCTCGCCGAGAGGATCCGGGCAGCGCGCGGCCCCGCGATCCAGCCTGATCCGGTCCAGCGCCGGCATGGCGGCAGGCACTCTGGTCTCCAGGGGAACCGGTTTCCTGCGCACCCTGGTCCTGGTATACGCGCTCGGCACCTCCTACCTGGGCAACGCGTACAACAACGCCAACACGCTGCCGAACACCGTCTACTACCTGATGCTCGGCGGCATCTTCACCAGCGTGGTGGTGCCGCTGCTGGTCAAGGCGGCCAAGCGCGATCCCGATCACGGGGAGGCGTACGCACAGCGGCTGTTCACTCTCGGCGCGGTGGCGCTGGGCGCGGTGACGGTACTGGCCACGCTGGCGGCGGGCCCGCTGGTCGACCTGTACACGCTGGGCTCGTTCAAGGGACCTCCCGGCAGCGAGGCCGCGTCCGCGCACAGCCTCATGGTGCTATGGGCCTACTTCTTCATCCCGCAGATCTTCTTCTACGGCATGTGCTCCCTCATCGGGGCGATCCTGAATACCCGCGGCCGGTTCGCGGCGCCGATGTGGGCGCCGGTCGTCAACAACCTGGTCGTGATCGTCATCGGCGGGCTCTACGTGTGGATGGTGGGCCTTAATAAAGTGCCGTCGGACATCCCCCCGGGCGGCGTGCGGCTGCTCGGGATCGGCACCACGCTCGGCGTCATCGCGCAGACGGCCGCCCTGGTCCCGTCGCTGCGCCGGGCCGGGTTCAGGTGGCACCCAGCCCTCGGGTTCCGGCCTGGCGAGGTGTCCGAGATGGGCCGGATGGCCGGCTGGATGTCGGTGTACGTGATCAGCCAGTGGGCCGGCTACCTGGTCGTCCAGATCGTCGCGAACAGGGCCTCGCAGACCGCGAACGGCTATTCCGCGTACTCCATCGCCTGGCAGCTGTTCCAGCTGCCGTATGCGATCGTCGGC
>JASHYW010000372.1 GCA_030042885.1 Streptosporangiaceae bacterium
GCAGCCGGAGCCGTTGCCGCGGCCGTTGTGCGGGGCCGTCGGCCCCGCCCGGCGGGTGGCCGCCCTTCCGGGTCATGCCGTCGTCGTCCACCTCGACGCGCAGCGCCCCCCGCTGTAGCCCAGGCGCACCCTGGCGGCCGAGCCGCCGGAGTGCCGGGCGCTGTTCGTGAGCGCCTCCTGGATGATCCGGTACGCGGTCAGGTCGACGTCGGCCGGCCGGCCCGGCCGCGGCCAGGCCGTGCGTACCGCCCGCAGCCACGGAGGGCCGGCCGCCTGCCCGCGGCCGCCGGATCGGGCAGACGTGGCCTTCGCAGCGGGGCGCCACGGCCCATCATCTGGTGCACCACCACAGCCGGCCCTGCCTGTCCCAATGTGACGAGAGTCATGTCGGATGTGACGAGGGTCATGAACGGGTCGCCGCCTTCCGCTGCGGTACGGCGGGCGCGACCTGGCTCCGCCCGCCGCGGGCGGTGCTGCAGGATGATGTGGTGACGACACCCCACCCCCCGGCGCCCGGCCCGCTCGCCCTCGACCCTGGCACGGAGCAGCGGATCAGGGAGAGCATCGGCCGCCAGACCCTGCTCACCACGCTCGGCATCTCGGTCGCGGAACTGGCGGCCGGGCGCGTCGCCCTCGACCTGCCGTACCGAGCGGACCTGTGCCAGCAGCACGGCTACGTGCACGCCGGTGCGGTGACCGCGCTGGCGGACTCGGCCTGCGGGTACGCGGCGCTGAGCCTGATGCCCGAGGACCGGGACGTGGTGACCGTGGAATTCAAGGTCAACCTGCTCACGCCGGCCCGGGGCGACCGGTTCCGCGCCGTTGGCGAGGTCATCCGCTCGGGGCGCACGCTCACCATCTGCTCGGCCGAGGTCACCGCCTGGGCGGACGACGCGGACGGCAGCCCGGCGGAGTCCCTGGTCCGGGTCGCCCTGATGCAGGCGACGATGATGGCCGTCACCCCGCCCCGCTAGCGGCCGCAGGTCACCGGCGGCCCGGCTTGATCTCGGCGGCCGGCCAACCTGAAAGATCTCGCACCAGGACCCGCACGTCGTGCCGCGGCTCAGCGGCACAGCAGCATGGCGGGCGAGGAGCACGCCGTCGGCGCAGACCGAAACCTGGGCACCGCCACGACCCGGGCCACAGGAACATCCATCGCTTGGGTGTCGAATCCAGCGCGATGCCAGGAGCCGTGCGTGTCGTTGTATCGTGTCCTGCCTGCCGCTGTCCACTCCGCTGCTGGCCAGCCGGCCGTGCCGGTCGCCTGCCGGTGCTGCCCGGGCGGGGGAAGCCGCAGCACCCGCGCCCGCGGCAAGCTCGTCACCTGGGCCAGGACCAGGCTCAGGCCCGAGCTCACGCTGCAGATCGTCAGACGGCCCGATGACCTGCACACCTTCCAGGTCCTGCCGCGCCGCTGGGTGGTCGAGCGGACGCTGGCCTGGATCACCCGGCACCGCAGGACCGTCCGGGACTACGAACGCCTGCCCGCTCACCACGAGACCTGCGTCTACTGGTCCATGATCATTGTCATGACCCGCCGTCTCGCCCGCAACGCTGCCAGCACCTCAGCACCAGCTCAGTCAGATGCTGCCTGAGTTTCAAGCAGGCTCTGACGCCGGCCTTGACCCAATACCCTTAACGGTTTAGGTTGGCTAACCGTTAAGGGAGGTGGACGCGTGCAGCAGGAAGTCGTGCTGGCGATGCTGGCGAAGGAGCCGTCCCACGGGTACGGGCTGCGAGCTCGTCTGGCCCGCGCTCTCGGCCCGGTGGCCCAGGGGATCAGCGAAGCCCAGATGTACGTCACGCTTGCGCGGCTGGAAAAAGGGGGCTTCGTCGAGCGGCTCGACGCGCCGGCCCAGCGATCCGATCGCAAGGTGTACTGCCTCACTCCCGCCGGCCAGGAGCGGGTGACGGAATGGATGTCGGACGTGAGCTGGCCGCGGCCCGACCTCGCCGAGTTCCACATGAAGCTCATCGCCGCCGCGCAGGGCGCGCTCGCCGACCCGATCAGCCTCATCGACGCGCAACGTCGCGACCTGCTGCGCCGCCTGCGGGAAGTGGGGCGCGCGGTGATGGAAGAGGAAAAGGATTCCGACGCAGCGTTGCTCCTCGAAGGCATCGTGCTTCGCCTGCAAGCCGACCTGCGCTGGTTGCACGCCTGCGAGATCACCTGGACGAAACGGAGCATCCCGAAATGAACGACTCGCCCACCGTGCTCGTGCACGCCAGGGGCTTGCGGAAGTACTACGGCAGCGGCGAGGGGTTGGTGCGCGCGCTCCACAGGGTCGACCTCGACGTCCATCGCGGCGAGGCCGTGGCGGTGATGGGACCAAGTGGCTGCGGCAAATCGACGCTGCTCCACCTGATCGGCGGGCTCGACCGGCCGAGCGCCGGTCAGCTGTCAGTCGCCGGGCAACGCCTCGACGAGCTCTCCGAACGCGCCCTCGCGCATCTTCGCCGCGACGAGATCGGATTTGTCTTCCAGGCGTTCCAGCTGATGGACGAGCTCACCGCGCAGGAGAACGTCGAGCTGCCCGCGCTCCTCGCAGGCTATTCGCCGAACCAGGCCCGTGCGCGCGCCACGGCACTCCTGGAACGGGTCGGCCTCGCCGATCGCGCCCGGCACCTTCCCTCGATGCTGTCCGGGGGCCAGCGCCAGCGCGTCGCGATCGCGCGAGCACTCGTGAACGATCCCGGAATCGTGCTGGCTGACGAGCCGACCGGCAACTTGGACAGTGCTTCTGCGTTCGACGTGCTTTCGCTGTTGGGGGACTTGCACGCCCAGGGTCTGACCTTAGTGATCGTCACCCACGACGAGCGGATCGCGACGACCGCGGATCGCTTGATCTCGATGCGCGACGGAGTGTTTGTCGACGAGACGCGGCTGACAGGCGGTTCACGAGGGAACCTCAGCACCTTCGCGGAGTGGGAGCACCTCGGGTGAGATCAAAGGAGAACGTCATGAACCAGCGGCGACGCGCGCGCCGCGCGGGCGGAGTGACGGGGAGCGCCCTGCTGCTGTTTCGTCTCGCCCGGCAAGACATCCGGCACCACTTCGCCCAGGCGCTTTTGCTCGTTGTCGCGATCGCCGTCGCGACCGCCACGCTCACCATGGCCTTCGCGCTGAACGGCGTGAACACCAACCCCTACCAGCAGACCAGGGCAGCGACGAACGGGCCCGACGTCGTGGCCCAGAGTGGAAACGACCCCTACACCAACGTGACGTCGCCGGCGGGCCTCGCCGCGCTCGAGGCGCTGGACCACGCCAAGGGGGTAGCGGCCCACAGCGGCCCCTATCCGATTGTGGGCGACACCGGCCCGGTGGGCCCCGTCATGCGCAGCACGGACATCGTTACCTCAGTGGAGGTCGAAGGACGTGAGCCTGGCGTGGCTGCGGTCGACCAGCCCAAGGTGACGGACGGGACGTGGATCCGGCCTGGGGGCGTGGTGGTCGAGCGGTCCTTTGCCCAGGCGGCGAACCTGCGTCTCGGCCAGACGATCACGCTGAACGGTCACCCCTTCCAGGTGGTCGGCTTCGCCGTCAC
>JASHYW010000373.1 GCA_030042885.1 Streptosporangiaceae bacterium
GGACCGGTGATCTCACGCGCCATGAGCGATCACCTGCCATGCCTTGCTCGCGCCGGAAGCACCGGCGGGCACTGGACGAGCTTCGCTTGCGCACACGCGATGGGCGTCAGCGCCGTGCGGGTGCGGCGACCAACATCTCGATCCAGATACGCTATTGCACCGCTACGGTCGCAGACAAGCCTTTCGGCGAAATGCCGAACCTGATCATGGTATGCGGTTTGGCACCTTGCTCAGCGCCGAAATGCTCGCTGAACGGGCCGGCCATCACGTTCGGGCCAGGACGGAATCGGCTACGGCGCGGCGGGTTCCAAGGGGTTCTGACGAGGTTCAGGGGCCAGCGCCGCCGCTTGGAGTTGCGCGGCCAGGCCGGGCGGCACTCGCGCTTCCAGCAGCGTGCCATCGGGAACGTGCTCGGCGCACAGCACCTCGCCGTCGGCGTGCGCCCGCGCCACCAGGTCAGTGCGCCGGTACGGGACGATCACGCGGACCTGCGTATCCAGCCGTGGCAGCGCCGCCTCGATCGCTTCCCGCACGTCGGCCAGGCCCGCGCCGGTCTTGGCCGACACGCTCACGCTGCCGGGCTCGCGCGCGCGCAGCGTCTGCAACACCACGGGGTCGGCCACGTCGATCTTGTTGACCACGACGAGCTCGGGCACGTGCGCCGCGCCGATCTCGGCCAGCACACCGCGGACCGCGGCGATCTGCGCCTGTGGATCGGCGTCCGACCCGTCCACCACGTGCACGATGAGGTCCGCCTCGGCCGTCTCTTCCAGCGTGGACCGGAACGCATCGACCAGCTGGTGCGGCAGGTGGCGGACGAACCCGACGGTGTCGGTCAGGGTGAAGGCGCGCCCGGACGGCGTGACGGCGCGCCGCACGGTCGGATCGAGGGTGGCGAACAGGGCGTCCTCCACCAGGACCCCGGCCCCGGTGAGCGCGTTGAGCAGGCTGGACTTGCCCGCGTTGGTGTAGCCCGCGATCACCACGGACGGCACGTGGCGGCGCCGGCGCCGACCGCGCTGGACCTTGCGTCCGGTCGACATGTCCGCGATGTCCTTCCGCAGCCGGACGATGCGCGCGCGTATCCGCCGCCGGTCGGTCTCGAGCTTGGTCTCGCCCGGGCCACGGGCCCCGATCCCGCCGCCGCCGGCCACCCGGCCGCCTGCCTGCCGGGACAGCGACTCGCCCCAGCCGCGGAGCCTGGGCAGCATGTACTGCAGCTGGGCCAGCTCCACCTGGGCCTTGCCCTCGCGGCTGCGGGCGTGCTGAGCGAAGATGTCCAGGATCAGCGCGGTCCGGTCGATGACCTTGACCTTCACCACGCCCTCCAGGCTGCGCAGCTGGCTCGGGGTGAGCTCGCCGTCGCAGATCACGGTGTCGGCGCCCGCCGCCGCCACGATGCCCGCCAGTTCGTGCGCCTTGCCCGGGCCCACGTAGGTCGCGGCATCGACCCGGACGCGCCGCTGGATCAGGCCGTCGAGCACCTCCGAGCCGGCCGTCTCGGCCAGAGCGCTCAGCTCGCGCAGCGAATTCTCGGCGCTGGCCAGGCTGCCTTCGGCCCACACCCCGATCAGCACCACCCGCTCCAGCCGCAGCTCACGGTACTCGACCTCGCTGACGTCCTGTAGCTCGGTGGACAGCCCCGCCACCCGTCGCAGCGCGCGCCGGTCTTCCAGATCCATGTCCCCATGCAGATCCGACGGGTCAGGCTGCTCGCTAAGGACCGTGCTCATTGTCCTCCGGTATCCGTGGTTTGCTCGTCCCCCGATGGTGCCACGCGCCGCACGGGATTTCATTTCATTAAACGTCCGGGCCGGGCAATATCTGCCCCGGCAGCGGGCTCCGGCTCTGGGCGGTCAAGGTGCCCACCCGCATGGACTGCCTGGGCCAGCGGGTCACCGCGACGGCCTACGACGCGGCTGGTCACATCATCTCATCGAGCAGGACACCCTCGGCTCGCCCAGGTAGGACGCCAGCCCGGGATTTACTGGGAGGATCCGGGCTTCCGGGAGGATTTGGTGCACTCCCGTCCCCCGGATCCTCCCACAAGCACGAATACTCCCCGAAAATTGGTACTGGTGAGGAAATAGCTCAGGGATGGGAATATACGGACCGGTGAGGCATACGGGAGCGCGAAGCTGCATCACAACGGCCTGGCTGGCCGGCCCGGCCGGCGCGAAGCTGCATCACACGGCCTGGCTGGCCGACCCGGCCGGGGCGAGGCGGTGCAGGGGGGCGGGCAGGTCGCCCCCGTGGACCACGGTGAGGCGGTGCGTGGCACGGGTGATCGCGACGTAGAGGTCGTGTCCGCCCGCCGGGGACTGGGCCAGGATCCCGGCCGGGTCGACCAGCACCACCCGGTCGAACTCCAGGCCCTTGGCCTGGCCCACGGTGAGCAGGGCGGCCGGCGAATCGAGCACCTCGGCCCGGTCGCCGGGGACCGCTTCGGGCAGGGCCAGGGACAGCTCGCCGATCCGCGCGGCCGGCGCGATCACCGCGAGCCTGCCGCTCTCGCCCAGCTCGTCGAGTTCCTGCCTGGCGACTGAGGCGACGCGGTCGAGCCCGCGCACGGCGCGCGGGGGGACGCCCTCCTCGCGCACCGACTCGGGGGGCTGCTCGCCGGGGGCGGCCAAGGCCAGCACGCCGGCGGCCACGTCCATGATCTCCGCGGGGGTGCGGTAGTTGATCGTCAGCCGCTCCTCGCGCCAGCGGCCGCGCACGTACGGGTCGAGCATCTGCGCCCAGGAGCGGGCGCCGGCCGCGTTCCCCCGCTGGGCCACGTCGCCCACCACGGTCAGCGACCGGGTGGGGATGCGCCGCATCACCATCCGCCAGGCCATCGCGGACAGTTCCTGCGCCTCGTCCACGATCACGTGGCCGTAGGCCCAGGACGGGTCGGCCCAGGCGCGTTCGGCCGTGGTGAGCTGCTCGCCGCGGTCGCGGTGCCAGTCCGCGAGCGTGGCGGCGTCTATCCAATCCGCCGGCCTGGCCTGCCCGGCCAGGCTGGTGATCTCGAGTACCTCGCGGGCGTAGCGCTCCTCGGCGCGGCGCTCCCGGTCCGCGGCGCGGCGCCGCCGCTTGTCCGCCGAATCGTCGGTGCCGAGCAGCTGCGCGGCCTCGTCCAGCAGCGGGACGTCCGCCACGGTCCACGCGTCGGGGGTACCGGGGCGGAGAACCGCGGACCGTTCGGCATAAGAAAGACCAGGGGCGGCGCGGCGGAGGGCACTTTCCTCAGCCAGCAGCCCGGCCACCAGCCGTTGCGGGGTCAGGAACGGCCACAGGGCGTCGAGCGCGATCCGGACCGGGGTCTCGTCCCACAGCCGGGCGCGGGTATAGGGCAGGTCGTCGGGGTCGAGGGGGCGGCTGAGGGCGGCCGCTTCGGCCGCCGCGAGTGCGCCGAGCATCTCGGTGACGAACAGCTTGCGGGCCACGTTGTGGGGCTTGCGCAGCGCGCGGGCCCGGTCGCGGGCGCGCAGGCAGACGTCCCGGGGCACGGTCATCCGGACGCCGTCCGCGGTGACCTCCAGGTCGCCGGGCGGGACCTGCTGGCGGTTGCGCACCGCGCGGCGCAGCACTTCCACCATCTTCAGGTCGCCCTTGACCACGGCGGCGTACGGGTCGTCGTCGGGCGCGGCCGTGACGCCTCTGAACAGCTCGCCGATGGAGCTGAGCACCACGTCGGTCTCGCCCAGGGACGGCAGGACCTGGCTGATATAGCGGAGGAATGTCCCGTTCGGGCCGATGACCAGGACGCCGCGCCGCTCGAGGGTGCGGCGGTGCGTGTACAGCAGGTACGCGGCGCGGTGCAGGGCCGCGACGGTCTTGCCGGTGCCGGGGCCGCCCTGGACGACCAGGACGCCCTGCAGGGCGGCGCGGATCACGCGGTCCTGCTCGGCCTGGATGGTGGCGACCACGTCGTGCATCCGGCCGGTGCGGCCGACGGTGATGCTGGCGATCAGCATGGCCTCGCCGGACAGCGTCTTCCGGTCCGGCTCGGGCATCTGGTCCAGGTCGAAGACCTCGTCGTCCACCCCGGTGACGGTGCGGTGCCTGGTGTAGATGTGGCGGCGCCGGATCAGGCCGTGCGGGTCCTTGGGGGTGGCGGCGTAGAACGGGCGCGCCGCGGGCGCGCGCCAGTCGATGAGCCGGGGCTCGTACTCGTCGTCCCGCAGCCCGATCCGGCCGATGTACAGCGTGGCGGGGCCGGCGTTCGCGTCGCCGCCGGCGCCCCGGATGTCGTGGCTGTCGGTGCGGCCGAAGCACAGGCCATGCTCCACCGCGTTCAGCTGGGCCAGCCGCCTGGCCTGCTCGGCCGCGGTGACGTCTCGCTCCACCCGGGCCTGGAACGTCCCGCCCGCGCCGCCGCCACCGTGGGTCCGGGCCAGCGCCTGCGCGGTCCGCTCGCGCGCCTGGTCCAGCAGGCGGTACAGCATATCGACGTAAGCTTGCTCCTGGCCGATCGCACCCGCAGGACCCGCGTGCACGGAATTGGTTTGGCGAGACGTCATATTTCGTGATATGCTTTCTTTAGTTATATGCCGACGGGGATTGCGCTGATTGCCGGGTCACTCAAGTTTAGCAGCTTTCGCGGTTTGCGTCAGGCGTGAGCGGCTGGGAGCCGATCGGGACCTGCCCATAGGCACACCTGCCCAGCGTATCCAGCAGCTGGTGACCGGTTTCCGACGGCGCGTTTCATACTGGCTGATTCCGCCGTGGAAATAGCAGCTTGGGCTGGCCGGGCGTGCGCGAAAGCGGCATCCCGTGCGCTTATAGCTTTCTCCTGGAGAGCTCATTTGACAAAGATATCCCGGGCTTCGTGGCGGATTTGGTGAACAATAGGCCAAGGTCCCAAATCCGAATAATCCAGCCTGAGCGCCAGCCAGGCCACCCCCGGCCCTGCCATGCCCCCGGGCATCACGCCGCCCGGTAGACGACGAGTGACACGGCGGCGTACTGGGTGAGGTAAGCCAGGACAGTGGCCGCGTGGAAGACCTCGTGGAACCCGAACCACCGCGGTGACGGGTCGGGCCGCTTCCACGCGTAGACGGCGGCACCGAGGCTGTACATGATGCCTCCGGCCAGGATCAGCGCCAGCACGAGGGCTCCCGCTCCCCGCAGGAGCTGCGGCAGGATGAACAGCGCGACCCAGCCGAGTGCGATGAACAGCGACGTGATGAGCCAGCGCGGCACGGGCCGCCAGCTGGCCCGCCAGATGAGCCGGGCCAGGATCCCGGCTGCCGCCCCGCCCCAGATGACCGTGAGCACGCTCAGCCGCGTCCAGCCGCGCAGCGCCAGGACTACCAGCGGCGTGTAGGTGCCGGCGATCAGCAGCAGGATGCTGATGTGGTCCAGCCGGGCCAGCAGGCCCCTGCGCCGGCTGCCCAGCGGTGACCGGTGGTACGCCGCGGACACCCCGAACAGGAGCACGCACGCCACGCCGTACACGGCGGCGGCCAGCCTGGCCGGCCACGTCGGGGCAAGCGTGACGAGCACGACGCCAGCGGCCGCGGCGACAGGGAAAGCCCCGGCGTGCAGCACGCCCCGGAGCCTGGGCGCGGCAGCACCGGCCGACCCGGACGTGCCAGCCCCCGCACCAGCGGCACCCACGCCGCCTCCTCCGCCCCCGGTACCCGCGACATCCCGCACGGAACGGCTCCCGTCTGCTAGACCTGAACCTACGATACCGAAGGTTACCGATCAGTAGGCTGGGTGCCGGGAATCTGACGCGCCGGGGCCTGCCTAGGATGTAGGGCACGACTTTCAGGGGCCGGGAGGAGCATAGACATGCCGGGAAGCGAAAGCGCGGAGATCACCGGGCCGTACGGTGATCGCTACGACGAGATCCTCACGCCGCAGGCCATCGACCTCATCGCCACCCTGCATGCCGAACTGGGCGCGCGCAGGTCCGAGCTGCTCGCGGCGCGGCGCCGGCGCCAGGTGGAGCTTTCCCGCGGCGCGATGCTCGACTTCCTGCCCGAGACGGCGCACATCCGCGAGGACCCGGAGTGGCGGGTCGCGCCGCCCGCGCCCGGCCTGGTCGACCGCCGGGTGGAGATCACCGGCCCGACCGAGAAGAAGATGACGATCAACGCGCTCAACTCGGGCGCCAACGTGTGGCTGGCGGACTTCGAGGACGCCAACACCCCGCTGTGGGACAACATGATCACCGGCCAGCTCAACCTGAAGGACGCCCTGGACCGGACCATCGACTTCACCAGCCCCGAGGGCAAGGACTACGCGCTGCGCCCTGACGGCGAGCTGGCCACGATCGTGGTCCGGCCGCGCGGCTGGCACCTGGACGAGAAGCACATCCTTATCGACAGAACCCGGGCCTCGGGCAGCCTGGTCGACTTCGCGCTGTACATGACGACCTGCGCGCAGCGGCAGCTGGACAAGGGCAAGGGGCCGTACTTCTACCTGGCCAAGAACGAGAGCCACCTCGAGGCGCGGCTGTGGAACGACGCGTTCAACATCGCGCAGGACGCGCTCGGCATCCCCCGCGGCACGATCCGGGCCACGGTGCTGATCGAGACGATCCCGGCGGCGTTCGAGATGGAGGAGATCCTGTACGAGCTGCGTGAGCACTCGGCGGGGCTGAACGCGGGCCGCTGGGACTACCTGTTCAGCGTGATCAAGAAGTTCCGCACCAGGGGCCGGGAGTTCGTGCTGCCCGAGCGCAACTCGGTCACGATGACCGCGCCGTTCATGCGCGCCTACACCGAGCTGCTGGTGCGCACCTGCCACCGGCGCGGGGCGCACGCGATCGGCGGCATGGCCGCGTTCATCCCGAGCCGGCGCGACCCGGAGGTCAACGCCACGGCGCTGGCCAAGGTGCGGGAGGACAAGACGCGCGAGTCGGGGGACGGGTTCGACGGCTCCTGGGTGGCCCACCCCGACCTGGTGCCGGTCTGCAAGGAGGTCTTCGACGGCGTGCTCGGGGCCAACCCGAACCAGCTCGGCAAGACCCGGGAGGACGTCAGCGTCACCGCCGAGGACCTGCTCGCGGT
>JASHYW010000374.1 GCA_030042885.1 Streptosporangiaceae bacterium
TCGCGCAGGTTCTGGTCATTCCAGGCCGGCTCGATGCTGCGGAAGACCCCGGGGAGCGGGGCGGCGTCGTACCAGCCGACGCCGAACCCGTCGCCGTTGGTCGTCTCGGCGCCGAGCCGGGAGTGCAGGCTCTGGTCGATCAGCGAATGGACCGGGGTGTACAGCACCCGGGTGAGCAGCACCGGCGAGCCGGTGTACGCGAGCCAGCGGCACATGCGCCGCTCCTTTCGGTCGGGGGCGGCAGCCCTGAGCGGACGAGGTACCTGATCACGACGCTGGTGCCGTCCTTGGCGGGGCCACCGGGCCGGCTGGTGTCCGGTACCGGTTGTGAGCGCGCCGGTGAAGGCGGTGCCGCAGCGAACGGATCGCATCGCGGGCCGGCATGACAGCGCTCATGACCGGTGACCGGCTGGCCCGGTACGCGCGCTTGTAGGCCTGCCAGTCCCAGCCGGGCCTCCCGGGCGCGCCGTCGAGGAAGTCCACGGCGGCCTCGCGCCCTTGGCGGAACAGCAGGTCCTGGGTGTCCCGGTCCAGGCCGAAATCGGTCGCCCGGACCGTGCCGGTGTCGATGACGATGGTCCGGGCGGCGGCAGCCGCATCCTCGATGCCCATCCGGTCATAGAACCCGGTCATCGTGTTGAGCATCGCCAACGACATGCTCTTGGTGTCGCGGACCTCGCTGAGCGGTCCCGGTGCGGCGCCGAGCCGGATGCCGAAGGTGGGCCAGCGCGGCTGCAGGCCAGGCGGGGCGTCGAACATGCCGGTGGGGCAGCGGGACAGCATCGCGCCGTCCACCAGCCAGCAGTCCCGGCCCTCGGCGTCGGTCACGCGAGCCGGCTTGTAGAAAAACGGGATGGACATCGACGCACGGACGGCCTCGACCACCGGCTGGCCGGCGTGAGGCAAGCCATAGTGGCAGTACTCCCACGGCAGCCGCCGCAGGCATCCCCGGGAGATGTCGCAGGTCATCACGACAAGCCGGTAGGCGTGTTCCGGGTCCGGCGGGCGCTCTGGGTCGTCGTAGGGCAGATCCGCGAAGGTGTGAACACCGAGCCTGCCCAGGTGCTCGCCCAGCCAGTCCTTCACGAACTGGCCCTCGTAGATGCCCTGCTGGAACATCAGCGCCGCGGCCTTCCCGGCCAACAGGCCCCTCCACCGCGGCCCGTCCTGGAACCGCCGGTAGTCAACCCCGCGCATGATCTCCTCGAGCTCGGCAGCCCGGGCGCCGGCGGCCACCAGCGACCCCACGATCGCCCCGGCCGAGGTGCCCGCCACCCGCCGGAACTCATAACCGCGCTCCTCCAGGACGCTGATCGCGCCCACCAGGGCGATCCCCTTGACACCGCCGCCCTCCAGGACAAGATCGGCGAACACCGTCACCCCCTGGCTCCATGTCGGTCGGTCCCAGTATCACAGTCCACAAAGAACAGCAGCGAACAACAGATGCTGTGCCGGCTAGCCGGGCCGCGCCTAGAGGCGTTGGTCCCATCTGGCCTCCGCCTTGCCGGCCAGCGCCGGTTACGGACAAGCGCCTGTCCGGCGGCCGGTTTCCGCCCTGGTTCTCGCTTGCTGAGAAGTCGCCGCTTTCAGAGAACCATCCGCGCCACCGGGCGGACGAGGGCTGAATCTACATGTGCTCGCCGATCCGGTAGGCGCGCTTGGCGTTGTCGGCGCAGAACATGCGGGTCAGGCGCGCCACGGTCCGTTCGGAATAAAGATCTTCGGAAAGGCCGGCGGACAGGAAGGCGGACAGCGCGGCCCGGAACAGCGCCGCCCCCAGGTAATGCAGTTCCGGCAGCCCGAACGCGTCCGACGAATACAGGAACTTGCCGAACGGCGCCAGCTCCAGGGCCTCGGCCAGCAGCGCGGGGGAGCCGCGGCCGAGGTTGTGGGTGGCCAGCCCCGCGTCGACGTACACGTTCGGGAAGACCTGGGCCAAGTAGCCGGCCTCACGATGGTAGGGATAGTTGTGCAGCAGCATGACCGGGACTCCGGTCGGACGGATCGCGCGCAGCAGCGGGGTGAGCAGCAGCGGGTTGCAGCGGTGCAGGTCGACGTCGCTGTCCCCGTAGCCGACGTGGAACTGCACCGGCAGCGCCAGGTCCACGCCGCACCAGATCAGGAACCTCTGCAGCGTCTGGTCGGCCAGCCGCGGCGCCCCGGGCCCGGCCCTCCCGAGGGCCCCGAGCCAGCGCCCGGCCGCGGCGGTCACCTCGGCGTCGGTCGGCCGCGCGGGGTCGAGATCCAGCCCCGTCCGGTAGGCCGCGATCGACTTGGTGCCCACCGCGCCGGCGGTCCGCGCGGCCAGCTCGGACCGAACCGCGTCGGCGAAGCCGGCCGCGCCGACCCCTTGACCCCCTCGGCCCCCTTCGGCCGCGGCGACGTCCTCCGCGACCCGCTCGAGCCGGACGATCTCGTGCGCGGTCGCGCCCGCCAGGCCGCCCAGCTCGGCCGGGGAGGTCAGCGGCTCCGGGGTGAAGCCGGTGTCCACGCACAACGCCGCCAGCCCGGCCGCCCGCAGGAACCGCTTGCTCACCTCGGTCACGCCGAGCTCGGCCCGGCGGGCCGTGTAGCCGGCCAGCCCGGCGTGCGGCGGCAGGCCGAGGACGGGCGGGCACAGGCGGCGGAACGCGAACCCGGCCTGCGAGTCGAACACCGAGCCGCCGGGGAAGCCTGCGCCCTCGCTCAGCAGCGACTCGAGCGTCGCCTCGTCCGCGTCCCGGTACAGCACCCCGTGGCAGTGGTGGTCAACCAGGGGCTGCTCGGCGACGCAGGCGAGCAGTTCCGGCACTCAGTTTCCTCCTGCGACGCCTCCCCGCGTGCGGTCCGCGGCGGGCGCTTCGGCCTTCTCCGCGCCGGGTGCCGCGATGCCCTCGCGGGCGGCCAGCGCCACCCCGAGCTTCCGCGCCGTCCCGGGCGCGACGATGACCGCGACGACGGCGGCCAGCAGCCAGGCACCCGAAACTACGGGGAACCACTCCGGCGGGCCGCTCGTCGGGTACGGGATCACGTTCCGGTACAGCGTGTAGCCGAGCACGATCAGGCCCGCGATCGGCACCACGATCTGCCACATCGGCACCGGGAGCTTGCGCTGCACGAACACCAGCATCGTGCAGCCGAGCGTGGCCATCACGTAGGCGACCAGCAGGATCAGCGTGCCGATGGTGCCCGACCACAGGAAGCTGTCGAAGGCGGTGGCGTGGAAGGCCGCCGTGTAGATGACCACGATCAGGCCCGCCATGGCCACGACCACCAGGGTCGCCCAGGCCGGCGTGCCCCAGCGCGACCCGGCTCCGACCCCGCGCGCCCCGGCCGTGTCCCGGGACAGCGCGTACATCAGCCGCGCCGCCCCCACCGTGGAGGCCAGGCAGCAGCCGAACGCGCTGAACGTGGTGCCCAGGGTGATCAGGTCCCCGACCCAGTGGCCGACGTAGGCCGAGCCCAGGTCGCCCAGCAGCGACGGGGAGTTGATGAACGCCGTGACGCCGGCCTTGCTCGTGCCGAAGCCCATCA
>JASHYW010000375.1 GCA_030042885.1 Streptosporangiaceae bacterium
GGCGCCACCGTGACCAAGACGGAGTTCATGGCCACGAACTTCGTCCTGTACTTCTGGGACGGGACCAGCTCCACGCTGAAGCTGAACACCTTCACCAGCAACCCGGCGGTGATCGGCGGGGCCATGATGCCCGGCCTGCAGACCGCGCTGATCGGCCAGAAGGTCGGCAGCCGTATCCTCGCGGTGATCCCGCCCGCCGAAGGCTACGGCACCTCGGGGAACCCCCAACTCGGCGCCACGGGCAGCACCACGCTGGTGTTCGTCATCGACCTGATCAAGTCCTACGCCGATACCGCGTCCGCGTCCGGCACGCAGGAGTCCAACGGCGGGGGCAGCCTGCCGACGGTCAGCGCTCACCCGGGCAGCGCTCCCACGGTGACCATCCCGTCCGCCAAGCCGCCGGCCCAGCTGGTGGCCAAGACGCTGATCAAGGGAACCGGCCCCATGCTGGCCAAGGGACAGTACGTCATCACCGAGTACACGGGCTACATCTGGCGGACCAAGAAGGTCTTTGATTCCTCCTGGTCAGCGGGTTCCCCGTTCGGCTTCGTCATGGACGCCTCGCCCGAGCAGGTCATCTCTGGCTGGGACGCCGGCCTGGTGGGCCAGACCGTGGGCAGCCGGGTCATGCTCGTGATCCCGCCGAAGGACGCCTACGGCAGCGCCGGCCAGTCCCAGGCCGGCATTACCGGCACCGACACGCTGGTGTTCGTGGTCGACATCATCGACGCGCTCAAGCCCACCTCCTAGGACCCGCAATGTCCTAGGACCCGCAATGTCCTAGGACCCGCAATGTCCTAGGACCGCAATGTCCTAGGACCGCAATGTCCTAGGACCGCAATGTCCTAGGACCGCAATGTCCGAGGACCCCATGTTCTAGCCGGCTGGTACCGGTTCCCCGCGCACCAGCCGGGCGGCGTGCCGGCCCGCCGCCGCCGCGGCGAGGAAGTACGGGAGGTCCTCATCCAGCCCGCGGCCCATCGTAGACAGCCGTACCGGGCACGCGCGAAGCGCCGCCTCGAGGCCGCCGATGGAAACGGTGAGGACCGCGTGCCGCGCGCCCAGCCCGGCCGCATCGGCCGCGACCCGGACCCCAAGGCTGCCGAGCTCGCCGGTAAGCCCGGGCACCACGACGTCCGCTCGGGCCAGCGCCACCCTCCCGTAGGCGGTCAGGCTGTGATGGGAGACGCCCTGGTGGCGCTCGCGGGGGTCTGCGCCGCTGACTCGCAGCGAGGCAACCGGGCGCCCGCCGAGTGCGGCCACCGCGTTGACCGCCTCGCCCGCCGCCACCCCGGAAAAGCCCCAGCGGGTCCCGGTGCCGAGGTTGCCCGGCCCCTGCGCGACGACCGCGATGTCGGCGCCGAGCACGTGCCGGGCGGCAAGCAACCCCGTATGCACGGTCACCGTCTCCAGGTCCCCGCCGAACGACTGCCCGGTCGTGACGGTCGCCGCCAGCCATCCCGCGTCCTTCAGCGCCGCGCAGGTGCGGGAGAACCAGGCCGGCAGCGCCCCGCCGTCCTGCATGACGTACACGACGCGCGGCGGCCGGGCCGGAGCCGTCCCGCCTGGCGCTGGGCTGTCGGCCACGGACCGTTCGGCTGAATCAAAAACGCCGGCCAGCACGGCCGGGACAGCGGAATGCAGGTCGGCCACCACGACGGGCATGCCGCCGATGTCATCCGCGTCGCGGAGCACGTCATGATGCGGCGATCCCTGCTCGTCTGCGCCGGCCACAGTGGCCTGAAGAGGCGTGTAGCGGGCCTTGACCAGGTGACCCGCGAGTTCGGGGTCAGGCGGCAGGCGGTCGGGGACCGCGACCACCAGGGCATAGCCCCCGGTCCCGAGGGCGAGGTCGAGCGCCGTGGTGTTGAGCAGCACGCGGTCGCCGGGTCGCGGGCGGCCGGTAAGCGCCGGATAGGCGAGCGCCAGGACCTGCGCGTCCTCCACCGACACGTCAAGCTCGATCGCGCCCGGCCACTCGCGTCGCGTCGCGCTGACCGTGCCGTTCCGCCATGTGATCACGGTCGGCAGCCTATCCGCAGGGTTCCGGGAGTCGTTCTGCACGGGCTAACACTGTCTGCGAGACAATAATCTGGAGGCACCCGAGCGCCGGGGAGGGAGTGTGGAGGATTCATGTCCAAGCGCAAGACCGAGCGGCTCCTCGGCCTCGTGGTGTGCCTCCTGTCCACCAGGCGCTACCTTACCGCGGACCAGATCAGGGCGGCGGTGCCCGGCTATCCGGAGCAGGATGACCTGTTCAAGCGAATGTTCGAGCGGGACAAGGAGGATCTGCGCGAGCTCGGCGTGCCGCTGGAGACCGGCCTCAATCATCCCCTCGACGACGACCCCGGCTACCGGATCAGGCAGCAGGCCTACGAGCTGCCCGAGTTGCGGCTTGAGGCGGACGAGGCGGCGGTGCTCGGCCTGGCCGCGCGGGTCTGGCAGCGGGCCGAGCTGGCCGGCGCGGCCGCCGGGGCGCTGCTGAAACTGCGGGCGGCCGGCATCGACGCGGCCGACGAGCATGCCGCCCAGCAGGACATCGAGCCGAGGCTCGGCACGCCCGAGCCTGCGTTCGGGGCGCTCTGGGAGGCGGTCAGGGACCGCAGGCCGGTGACGTTCAGTTACCGTGCCGCGGGCCGCAGCGAGCCGCAGCGGCGCGAGCTCGAGCCATGGGGCGTGGTGAACAGACATGGCCGCTGGTATGTGGCGGGCTGGGACCGGGGACGTGCGGCCACCCGGGTGTTCCGGCTGGGCCGGATCGCCGGGGGAGTGAAGTTCTGCGGCCCGGCGGGCAGCGTGACTGTGCCCGAGGGTGCGGACGTACGCGAACTGGTCCGCGACTGGGATTCGGCACCCCCGCGCGAGCAGACCGCGGTCCTGCGGGTGCGCTCGGGCACGGGAGTCGGCCTGCGGCGGCACGCCACCTCGGTGCGGCCTGCCGACGAGGCAGGCTGGGATCTGGTCACGACGACCTTCGGCGACGTGGGATGGTTCGCCGACTACGCAGCCTGGTTCGGCCCGGACGCGGTCGTGCTCGACCCGCCCGATCTGCGGGAGGCCGTGATCGCCCGTCTCAAAGGAGTGCTCGCGTGACCGCCCTCGTCACCTCGACGGAGCGGCTGCAGCGGCTGCTCGCCCTGGTGCCGTACGTGATGAGCAGGAAGGTGGTCGGGCTGGCCGAGACGGCAGCAGCGTTCGGCATCAGCGAGCGCCAGCTTGTCGACGACCTGAACCTGCTGTGGTGCGTCGAGCTGCGCGCGCCCGATCCCTACTGCCCGATCGACCTGTCGTACGAAGGCGGCGAGATCGTCGTCAGCCAGGCCGAATCCATGGGCAGGCCGTTGCGGCTGGCGGTCGATGAGGCCAGCGCGCTGCTCGTCGCGCTGCGGATGCTGGCCGAGGTCCCCGGGCTGGAGGACAGGTCGGCCCTGTCCAGGCTCATCGCCAAGCTCGAGACGGCGGCGGGGGAGGCGGCCTCGGTGAGCGCCCAGGTCGCCGTGCAGGTCGACGCCCCGGACGGGGATGCGGCGGACGGTATGGCCGCCCAGATCCGCGCCGCTCTTTCCGCCGGGCGGCGGGTGCACCTCAGCTATTACGTACCGGGCCGGGACGAGGCGACCGAGCGCGACGTAGACCCGATGCGCCTGCTCGTGGTGGAAGGCCGGACGTACCTGGAGGGCTGGTGCCGCCGCGCCGAGGGTGTGCGGCTGTTCCGGCTGGACCGGGTGCTGCAGCTGACCGTGCTCGACGAGGCGGCGTCGCCGCCCGCCGAGGCCACGCCGGTGGACGTAGACCAGGGCCTGTTCCGGCCCTCGCCCGACGACGTGCACGTGGAGCTTGAACTTTCCGCCGAGGGACGCTGGGTGGCCGAGTACTACCCGTGCGAGTCGGTGACCGACCTGCCCGACGGGCGGCTCCGGGCGGTGCTGCGCACCCCGGATACCGGCTGGATCCGGCGGCTGGCGCTGCGGCTCGGCGAGGAAGGCCGGGTCATTTCCCCGCCCGAACTGGTGAGAGAGATCCGCGACGCGGCCTCGGCGGCTCTTGTGAACTATGTCGCATTATTGGGCGGTTGCATGCCGCCTGCGTAAACTACTCCCTCCGCGACCGCCGTGTAGACTCGGCCTTCAAGGACGTCTCCGGCACTGAAGAGGACGCACATGATTGGTGACCTGTTCGACAGTCCGTGGAAGATACTGATCGTCGCCGTGGTGCTCATTGTGCTGTTCGGGTCGAAGAAGCTGCCGGGCGCGGC
>JASHYW010000376.1 GCA_030042885.1 Streptosporangiaceae bacterium
TGAGCGGCGCGGGAGCTGAGGCTACGCGATGCGGCCAAGACATCACTCTTGACGGAGACCGCCACGAACAACAGGCCCGTCAGCGCACCGGCGACGGCGGCAAGAGCCTCACCGAAACCTGCCCACATCGCGATCGTGTACCCCACCGACGACCTCCCCGAGGTTGACTAGACAGACCAGCTGATTCAACCCTGGAATATCGGCTCAGCGCACGGACCGTGATAGCTGCTCCTGGACGGTATGCCCGTCCCACGGATCTGAAGGTCGTGCCTGTCATAGCGCCCACCGAGTCCACCGCTGTCATCACGGGATACACACGGGATGATCTTGGAGAGCGTGGGTCGACATGCTGTATGCCCAGGTAGCGGAGGTGTCGGACACCGAACCACCAACGCTCTTGAAAACCATTAGGGCGTTGACGCGTCCTCGTGGGTTCGAATCCCACGCCCTCCGCTCTGTGAGGGCGCCCAGGTCAACGGCGCCTGGGCGTGATGCCGTGCGGTGACGGCCTCGGCCTGGCTGAGGGGTGCTGTGCTCAGCCGTAAGCCGACCGCTGGGCCAGGTCGCGGGCTAGTAGTCTCGGCAGCATGGGAAGTCAGGTGCTGCCCCCGGTCAGCTTGGCCGAACTCGCCGGCCGCTGGCAGTTCGCGCCTGTGATGACGGGCTTTGCCGCCGTGGCGGCAGGCCTTTATCTATGGGGCGTGCTGCGGGTGCGGCGGCGCCACCCGGCCCGCCCGTGGCCGCTGTGGCGTACCGCGCTGTTCCTGGGCGGGCTCGGCGTGGTCGTGATCGCTACCGAGAGCGGCATCGGCAGCTACGACGACGTGCTGTTCTGGGATCACATGGTGCAGCATCTGCTGCTGCTGATGGTCGCGCCGCCGATGCTGGTTCTCGGCCAGCCAGCCACGCTCCTGCTGCACGCGAGCCGGAACCCCCTGCACACCTGGACGAAGAAGTTCCTCCGCTCGCGCGTGGTCAGCTGGCTCACCTGGCCCCCGTTCACGGTGGCGCTCTATACCGCCGTGATCGTGGGTACGCACCTGACCGGCTTCATGAACACCGTGATATCCAACGAGGCCGTGCACAACGCCGAGCACGTCCTGTACCTGGTCGCCGGTTACCTGTACTTCCTGCCCCTGCTGGGGCGGGAGCCGATCCGGTGGCGGGTCTCCTACCCGACCCGGATCTTCCTGCTCTTCCTGGCCATGCCGGTGGACGCCTTCACCGGCCTGGTTCTCGGCTCTGAAGGCAGCAACCCGTTTCCCGCCCTGGCGCAGGCGCGCCCGGCCTGGGCGCCAAGTCCGCTGAGCGACGTGCATATCGGCGGCGCGGTGATGTGGGTCGGCGGAGCCGGCCTCATGTTCGCGATCATGATGACGGTGTTCTTCGCCTGGAGCCGGGAAGTGCGCAGCGACGGCGGGCTCGGCTGGCTCGAGGCCGCGCGCCGGACGAATTTCGCCACGATGATCAGCGCTCAGCAGGATGCGAGCGCGCGTGGTGCTGCACCGCACCGAGCTGCCCCGGCCGGCGACAGCGTCGACGATGACGAGCATCTGGCTGCCTACAACGAATACCTCGCCCGGCTCAACAAGCAGCACGAGCGCTGATCCGCGACACGCCGATAGCGCTTTCTAGGCAAATCTAGGGTGCGGGCTAGATCTGCCCATAGAGTCCGATGCCATGGATCCGGTGCGCAATCCTTACGCTCCAGGCGCGGGGCAGCGACCGCCCGAGCTCACCGGGCGTGACCGCGAAATCGGCCAGTTCGAGGTGCTGCTCGAGCGGGTGGCCCGCGGGCGGCCGGAACGAAGCATGGTGCTCACCGGGTTGCGCGGCGTCGGCAAGACGGTGCTGCTGAACACGTTCAGGTCCATGGCACTGCAGCGGCTGTGGGGCACCGGGAAGATCGAGGCCAGGCCGGACCAGTCGATCCGGCGGCCGGTGGCCGGCGCGCTGCACATGGCGGTGCGGGAACTCGCGCCCCGGCACCGGGCGCCGGACCGGGTCGAGTATTTCCTCGGCGTCCTCAAGGCGTTCGCGCTCCGCGACCCGGCGGCACCCAGGGGATCTTCTGTCACGGTCACGCTGGGCCTCGACGTGCCCGCCCAGCGCGGCCGGGCCGATTCCGGTGACCTGGAGGTCGACCTGACCGAACTATTCGCCGAGGCCGCATCGGTCGCCGCCGACCTCGGCGTGGGGATAGCCCTGTTCGTCGATGAGATGCAGGATGTGCCCGCGGCCGACGTATCGGCTCTCTGCGCGGCCTGCCATGAGCTGTCGCAAACCGACGGCCCGCTCATCGTGGTGGGCGCAGGGCTGCCGCACCTGCCTTCGGTGCTCTCGGCGAGCAAGAGCTACTCGGAGCGGTTGTTCAGGTACGCGAGGATTGACCGCCTGGACCGGGAGGCCGCCGATCTCGCGCTGCTGGCCCCGGCTCAGCGCGAAGGCGTGACCTTCACCGCCGACGCGCTGGATGCGCTGTATGCCGAGGCCGAGGGTTACCCCTATTTCGTGCAGGCCTACGGCAAGGTCACCTGGGATGTGGCTGCGGCGAGCCCGGTGACGGCCGCCGATGTCGGCGTGGCGGCGCCCGAGGCGGAAGGGGAGCTGGCCGTTGGGTTCTTCGGCAGCCGGTATGAGCGGGCCACGCCTGCAGAACGCGAGTACATGCGGGCGATGGCGGCTGCTGGGGACGAGCCGGTGCCGACCTCGGTCGTGGCCGACGAGCTCAGGCGGAAGCCGTCGAGCCTGTCGCCTGCCCGCGACGCGCTGATCAAGAAGGGGCTGATCTACAGCTCGGAGCGTGGGCTGATCGCGTTCACAGTGCCGCATTTCGGCAAGTTCCTGCGGTCGCAGCCCGCTTAGTCGCCCACGGTGGCCGTCCGGCGCTAGGTCACCGCCATGCCGTCTAGCGGATTCCCTAGAGTCTCTTAGCTAACGACAGACTCGCGAGCTCGGGCCGGCCGGGCATCATGCGGTCACCTATCGAAACCAGGACCTTTTCCGCCTTGTCGCCATGGGCGGGCATTAACTGGCGCTGCACGGGTCTACTGCGAGCCGCCCGGCTCATGGCACTATCAGGTATGCAGGTCAGCCACCCGTGGGAGGTAGCTCGGTGCGCAGCACGATGATGGATATCCCGCTGACGATCACGTCGATCATGCGCTACGGAACGTCGATCTTCGGTGATCGCGAGGTTGTCACCTGCACCGAAGACGGGACCAGGCGCCGTACGTACGCCGGGGCGGGGCGCCGGGCCGCGCGGCTGGCGAACGCGCTGCGGCGGCTGGGCGTCGACGCCGACCAGCGGGTGGGCACCTACATGTGGAACAACGCCGAGCACCTCGAGGCCTACATGGCGGTGCCGTCGATGGGCGCGGTCCTGCACACGCTGAACATCCGGCTCGCCCCGGCCGAGGTAGGCTACATCGCCACCCACGCCGAGGATTACGCGGTGATTGTGGACGCCTCGCTGCTATCCAGGTTCGCCGAGATCCTGCCGAACGCGCCGACCGTCAAGCACGTGATCGTGTCCGGGGCGCCGCCCGCCCAGACGCCAGGGGCAGACGAGCTCTCCGGCGTGAGCGTGCATTCCTACGAGGAACTGCTGGCCGCCGAGCCCGACTCGTTCGACTGGCCCGTGCTCGATGAGTTCTCAGCTGCGGCGATGTGTTACACCAGCGGGACCACGGGGCACCCGAAGGGCGTCGTCTACAGCCACCGGTCCAGCTACCTGCACTCGATGGGCGCCTGCCTCGGCAACGCCTTCGCCATCAGCGAGCGCGACCGCGTGCTGCCCGTCGTGCCCATGTTCCACGCGAACGCGTGGGGCCTGGCCTACGCCAGCCTGCTGTCCGGTGCCGCCCTGATCCTGCCGGACCGGCACATGCAGCCGGCCACGCTAGTCCGGCTCATTGGCGACGAACGCGTCACCCTGGCCGGCGGGGTGCCTACCATCTGGGCCGGCGTCCTGGCGCACATGCGGGCCGAAGGCGGTGACCTGTCCTCATTGCGCCTCGTGGTCGCCGGCGGCTCTGCGGTGCCGCACGCCATGCAGGTCAGATTCGAGTCCGAGCTTGGAGTCCGGCTCCTGCAGGCCTGGGGCATGACGGAAACCTCGCCCCTGGGCAGCGTGGCCAATCCGCCGCCCGGCCTGGCCAAGGAAGAGGAGTGGCGGTACCGGGACAGCCAGGGGCGCCTGTTCTGCACGGTGGAAGGGCGGCTGGCCGGAGACGGCGGCGCGATGCTGCCTCATGACGGCCAGGCAGTGGGTGAGATCGAGGTCCGGGGTCCGTGGATAACCGGCTCGTATCACAGGGACGACGACCAGGCCAAGTTCCACGACGGGTGGCTGCGGACCGGGGACGTGGGGACGCTGGACGAGCACGGCTTCATCCAGCTGACCGACCGGGCCAAGGACGTGATCAAGTCAGGCGGTGAATGGATCTCCTCCATGGAGCTGGAGAACGTCCTGATGGCCCATCCCGACGTGGCCGAGGCCGCGGTGATCGGGTCACCGACGAGAAGTGGGGAGAGCGCCCGCTCGCGGCAGTAGTCCTGCGGCCTGGTGCCGAGGTCACCGCGGAAAAGCTGCGGGCCTT
>JASHYW010000377.1 GCA_030042885.1 Streptosporangiaceae bacterium
GTCGCCGCTCGTGACGGCACCGCCCGCCGCGCCGCCCTCCTGGGCCGCGCCGTCGCGGTGCTCGGCCTGGCCGCCGGCCGCCGGGCGGGTCTCCTCGTAGAAGCTCAGCTGCTGCCCGGCCCCGTCCGCGCCGATGCCGCGGGTGGCTACGTCGCCGATGCCGGGCTGGGCGCTGCCGCCTATGCCCGGCCGGGAGAATGTGTCTGGCTCCATGGCGTCCTGTCTCACCGGGCGGGTCGCGTCGGCTCCCGCGGACGCGGCACGCTGGTCCGAACCCTTGCGGGCGGCACTGGCTTCCTGGCGGGGACCTCCGCCCTGCCGGGCCTCGATGGCCTCGATGAGCTGTCCCTTACGCATCCGGCCTGCGCCCGATATGCCCAGCGTCTGGGCGATCCGTACCAGATCGGGCATGACCATCGAGGAAAGGCCAGCGCCACCGCGACTGCGCGACGTAGACGTCGGCTCCGTCGCTCCTGCCGCCGCAGGGGGCGCCGAGTTACCGGCGGGGGCATCCCCAGGCACGCTGGTCGCGCCGCTGAGGATTTCGGTTGTGTCGCTCACTAATGGTCCTTCCATGATTCTCGGCCGCCTGGTTGAGCCCGCAGGGCCCGTCGACCCGGTATAGCGGCCCCTCGGGGCCAGAATTGATCCGCGCTGCTCGTATCAGCCGTCAGATATCCGCGATTGCCGCAAGGCTGTGCGTTCCTCCGTGCGTCGCCGTGTGTCCGCAGGCCAAGGAGATAAGCCGGGAAAGCGTCCGGGCGGCCATACCGCTCGTCCGCATCCCAAGATCGCGCGCTCCCGCCGGGCAGCCCGCACCCTTCGTACCGGAAGAGGGCGGAACACCCTGCGTCAAAGACCTCGGGTACGGCAACAATACCGTCCCAATGGAGTTTGCCGGCTAGCGCCCGGTTTGCCGACGAGCACCCATTCCGGAGCGGGGCACCCGGTGCGCCACTAAGCCTAACACCATGAGGACTCACGGCATTCCTTCGCAGCCGTCCGTGTCACGCGGAAGAAGAGGCAACGGTCCCACGAGGCCCGCCAGCAGCCCCAGGCGTCCGGCAGCTCAGTTCCAGGTGTGATGACGTGGCCTGGCGCTGCCGCATGCCCGGTCGGGCGGCTTGCCGCTCGTCTTCTGCGTCAGCAGTCCGAGGGGGACTCCGGGTGCAGGACACGCGCGCCTTGCCGCTCGACGTCTAGCGAGCTTATGTGCCATGCAATACCCGTTTCTCTGGCAATTGAACCCAGGCTGTCCAGGTGGTGACGATCAAGCCCCTCGCGGGCGTCGAGGAACACCAGCACCGAGGGGCCCGCCCCGGACACCACGGCGGGCAGGCCCGCGGCCCGCAGCCCGCGCACCAGCGCGTGGGTCTCCGGCAGCGCAGCCGCCCGGTAGCCCTGGTGCAGCCAGTCCTCGGTCGCATCGAGCAGGAGTGACGTTGCCTCCTCCGGCGCGGTGCTGTGCTGGGTCAGCGCGGCTACCAGCAGGGCGCTGCGCCCGGCGTTGGCGGCCGCGTCCCGGTGCGGCACCACGTCGGGCAGCAGCCCGCGGGCCACGTCGGTGCGCACCGGGGACGGCGCAACGCAGACCACGGGCCTGACCCAGGGCGCCGGATCGAGCCGCACCATGCGCGGGCCGCCGGCGGCCGTCCAGGCCACGGTCAGCCCGCCCTCCAGGCAGGCGGCCACGTTGTCCGGGTGACCCTCGAGGCCGGCGGCGAGGCGGAACACCGCGTCGTCCGGCAGCTTGTCCGGGCCGCGGGCGGCCAGCGCCCGGGCGGCGAGGATGCCGGCCACGATGGCGGCGGCCGACGAGCCGAGGCCCCGGCCGTGCGGGATGCGGTTCAGGCAGCGCAGCCCGATCCCCGGCGGCTGGCCCCCGGTGACGTCGAACGCCGCGCGCATGGCCCGCACCACCAGGTGCTCCTCGCCGGCTTCGGCCAGGCCGGCGCCTTCGCCCGTGATCTCGACGGAAAGCCCGGACGGGCCGACCCATGCGTCCACGTCATCATGCAGGCTGAGCGCGAGCCCGAGCGAGTCGAAGCCCGGGCCGAGGTTGGCGCTGGTCGCGGGCACACGCACCCGCGCCAGACCCTCTGTCCAACCCATATAGCTCCTCACTCAGAACCTCAATTAACAGTTCTGGTAACACCGGCAGCTGAACCGGACCACGTTCTCGGACTTCATCCCGTAACGATGTGGCACTGTGACGGTTATAACCGTTGCGATGCCACATCGTTGCGTTTGGAGTGGCGCTGAGCCCGCTGGCAGCGGCTTGCGTCTGGGGCCTGTGGGGCTATGTGGAGCTGAGGGCGGTGTGGGCCCAGGCGCCCGGAGGACGCCGGTGGCACGCTAACCAAGGCCGAGGGCCGTGGCGGCGGCGGCCGTGTCGGCCGGGATGGTGGCGGGAGACGGGGCGCCGGACAGCGCCCAGTCGGGGTCCTTCAGGCCATTTCCCGTGATGGTGCAGACCGCCCGGGAGCCCGGCGCGAGCCGGCCGTTCGCGCACGCCTTCAGCAGCCCGGCCACGCTCGCCGCGGAGGCGAGCTCACCGAACACCGCCTCCTGGGTGGCCAGCAGGCGGTATGCGGCGAGGATCTCCCGGTCGGTCACCGAATCGATCAGGCCGCCGGACTCGTCGCGGGCCGCCTCGGCGAGATGCCAGGAGGCCGGATTGCCGATCCTGATCGCGGTCGCGATCGTCTGCGGCTGCAGCACGGGCCGGCCGAGCACGATCGGCGCCGCCCCGCTGGCCTGGAACCCGAACATCCGCGGCGCCCGGGTGGCCAGCCCATCGCGCAGGTATTCGCTGTATCCCATCCAGTAGGCGGTGATGTTGCCCGCGTTGCCGACTGGCAGGCAGTGCACGTCCGGCGCATCGCCCAGGTCGTCCACGATCTCGAACGCGGCGGTCTTCTGGCCCTGCAGCCGGTCCGGGTTGACCGAGTTGACCAGGGCCACCGGGTACTGGGCGGACAGCTTCCTGGCCAGTTCCAGGCAGTCGTCGAACGAGCCGTCCACCTGCAGCAGCCGGGCGCCGTGCACCAGGGCCTGGGCGAGCTTGCCGATGGCGATCTTGCCCCGAGGCACCAGCACCGCGCAGGTGAGCCCGGCCCGGGCCGCGTAGGCGGCGGCGCTCGCGCTGGTGTTCCCGGTCGACGCGCAGATCACCGCCTTGGCGCCCGCGCCCGCCGCCACGCTGATGGCCACCGTCATGCCCCGGTCCTTGAACGACCCGGTCGGGTTGCCGCCCTCCACCTTGAGGTAGACCTCGCAGCCGGTGCGGGCGGACAGCGCCGGCGCGGGGAGCAGCGGCGTGCCGCCCTCGTGCAGGGTGACCACCGGAGTGGAGCCGGTGACCGGCAGCCGGTCACCGTAGGCGGCGATGACGCCCCTCCATCCGGGGGGACGACCCCCCTGGACCCCCCGCTCACGGGGGGGCTGTCCGCCCCCCGGTACCCCCCCGGCCCCCCGCTCACGGGGGGGCTGTCCGCCCGCCCGTACGCCCCCGGCCCCCGGCGCACGGGGGGGCTGTCCGGCCGCCCGTACGCCCCCGACCCCCGGCGCACGGGGGGGCTGTCCGGCCCCCTGTTGTGCCCCCCTGACGATCCCGGCCATAACTCCTCCTCCCCTTCCACGCGCATCACGCTGGCCACGGCGCGGACCACGGGCAGCGCCTCGAGATCACGGACGGTGGCGGCGAGTGCGGCGTCCCGCGCGGTGTGGGTCACGATCACGAGCTGCGCCTCCTCGCCCCGGCTCGTCTGGCGGACCGCCTCGATGGACACGTCGTGCCGCGCGTAGGCCTCGGCCACCGGGGCCAGCACACCCGGCCGGTCGTCCACGTCGAGCGAGACGTGGTACCGGGTGAGCGTCTCCCCCATCGGCATGACCGGCAGCCCGGCGTAGGTGGACGCGTCCGGGCCGCGCGTGCCGGCCAGCCGGTTCCTGGCCACCGCGACGATGTCGCCGAGCACGGCGCTCGCGGTCGGCGTGCCCCCGGCGCCGGCCCCGTAGAACATCAGGCGGCCGGCCGACTCCGCCTCGACGAACACCGCGTTGTACGCCTCGCCCACGGCGGCCAGCGGATGCGAGCGCGGGATCATCGCGGGGTGCACCCGGACCGAGATCCCTCCGTCGCAGCGCTCGCAGATGGCGAGCAGCTTGACCACCCGGCCCAGGGCCCGCGCGCTGCCGATATCGGCGGCGGTGACTTCGGTGATGCCCTCACGGTGCACGTCCGCCGCGGTGACCGGGGTGTGGAAAGCCAGGCTGGCCAGGATCGCCGCCTTGGCCGCCGCGTCGAACCCTTCCACGTCCGCGGTCGGGTCGGCTTCGGCGTAGCCCAGGGCCTGGGCCTCCTCCAGCGA
>JASHYW010000378.1 GCA_030042885.1 Streptosporangiaceae bacterium
CCGAGTTCGCGTTCGCTTTCGTACATCGGGCTGACCCTCACTGGCCGGGACGATTCCCACTGCTCGGCCGGGTGCACGATGCCGTACATCTTATTGAAGCCCTCCCGGGCCCGGGCGCGGACATGCGCGACCGTGCGCTGGCACGGGTAGAACCGGGCCGCGTCGGCCTCGTGCACATCGATGCTGGGCTCCCGGCCGGACATGAGCTCGGCCACCGCGCGGCCGCAGCCCGGGCCCTCCTTGATCCAGCTGGCCGCCGCCGACCACAGACCCTTGACCTCAGGCATCTCGCCGAGCAGCGGGTGGCCGTCCGGGGTCATCGAGATCAGGCCGTTGATCGCGTACCTGACCCCGGCCCGCTCGTCGCCGAGCAGTTCGGGCATCAGTTCCAGGGCCTGCTCCAGCTGCGGGTCGAAGTCCTCCTGGGTGAACGGCATCTCGGTGGGCGACAGCACCGACTCCTCGATGGACGGGATCTCGTCCGGCGGGACGATGATCGGACGGTGAGCGTAGGAGCCGACCTCCATGTCGCCGCCGTGCTGGCGTTCGTACATGTTGGTGTCCACGTCGCGGACGATCGGGTAGGAGATCTCCCCTGGCGTGCCGGCGAACAGCGCGATCGGGCCGACGCTGATCATCTGGTGCACGACCGGGGTGAGGGCGAGCCTGGCCCCGGCCATCCGGGCGATCCGCGGCGACCAGACGCCGCAGCAGATGACGACGTTCTCGGTCTCGATCTCGCCTGCGCTGGTGGTCACGGCACGCACCTGCCCGTCGGCCACCGAGATGCCGAGGACCTCGGTGCCCGCCAGCACGGTGAGCGCTCCCGATCTCTGGGCCTGCTCGCGCATCAGCGTGCCCGCCCGCAGCGAGTCGACCACGCCCACGGTGGGGAAGTGCGCGCCGCCGAGGATGACCGACTCGTCCAGGTAGGGCACCAGCTTGTTCACCTCGCCGGGCGAGAGCAGCTCGGCCGGGATGCCCCACGACTTGGCCTGGGTGCACCGCCTGCGCAGCTCCTGCATCCGGGCGGGGGTCCGGGCCACCTCTAGCCCGCCGCTCTGCGTGAACACGCCGAGCGCCTGGTACTGGCCGGTGCTGTCCGCGGTCAGCTCGAACATCATCTTCGAGTACTCGATCGGGAAGATGAAGTTGGATGCGTGGCCGGTCGAGCCGCCCGGGTTCGGCATCGGGCCCTTGTCCACCAGGACCAGGTCCCGCCACCCGGGCAGCGCCAGGTGATGGACGAGGCTGTTGCCGACGATGCCGGCGCCGATGATGATGGCACTGGCCTTCTGGGGCCGAGCCGGAGTGTCACCCGAAGAAGTCATGAGGGTCATCCCGCTAGTAGTGGTTTGCCGATTCCGGTGCGCTCCAGGGCTGCCCTGCGCCATAGCTCGGCCCGCTGGAGCTGGTTGAACGTGAACAGGTGCAGGCCGGCGACGCCCGAACCTGGTGCGGCCAGGACGGCCGCGGCCCGGTCGAGCAGCCGGTCCGGGTTGTACCCGCCGGGCACCCAGAAGCGCAGGATCCAGCTGGGGTGCCTGGTGATGAACCGGGCCGATTCCGACGCCCCGGCCACCGCGGCCATCTTCAGCAGGCGGGTGCGCTCGGCCGGGCCGGCCAGCCCCACGTACAGCGGCAGGGTGACCCCGCGTGCCCTGATCCGGCCGATCCAGCGGCCGAGCTGAGCCGCGTCGAAGCACACGTTGCTCACGATGTAGCTGGCGTACCTGCGCTTGTCCCACATCGCCTGGATGGTGATGTCGTCGTGGATCTTGGGATGGCTCTCCGGGTAGCCGGTGATCCCGATGCGGCTGAACGGGCTGCCCATCTCGGTCAGCCGCTCCAGCAGCGGCAGCGCGCCGTCGAACGGCCCGGCCGGGTGCGGGGCATCCCCGCCCGGCACGAACACGTCGTCCACGCCGCAGGCCGTCAGCCGGCCGACGATGCCCGCCAGGTGCGCGTCGCCGGTCACCGAACGCGCGGCCAGATGCGGCACCACCCGGTAGCCGCGGGCGGCCAGCCGCTCGGTGAGCTCGATCGTCGGTTCCAGGCCCTTGACCGGCGACGCGGTCACCGTCACGGTCATCCCGGCCGGCACCCACTCGGTGACCAGCTGTTCGGTGCTCTTGGTGGGGAGCACCTCGAACCGCGGGCTGCGCAGCAGCGCATCGAGCCCGCTCACAGCGCTGCCTCCACCAGCCGGGCAAGCTCGCGTTCCAGCCTGCTCGCCCCGGTATCGACCCGGGTCAGCGGCAGGCCGAACATTGCCGCCACCTGCTCGGCCTCGGCGGTCAGCGCCGCGGAAGGCTCCTGAGCCAGCCAGACCAGCCGCCGGTAGTGCCCGAAGTAGTCACTCCACAGCTCCGGGTGCCGGTCCAGGCCGAGCTCGGCCAGCACGCTGCGCCGGAAGCTGCGCAGCAGGAAGTCGGTGAGCACGTAGGTGCCGGGTTCGGCCTCGAACATCGCCGCGACCCGGGAGGCGCCGCCGAACAGGTCGTAGCAGTGCAGCCCGGGCAGCCGCCGCACTCCGTACCGCGCGCACAGCGCGTCCAGCGCGCCATAGGTACCGCAGTCGGCGTAGGCCAGGGCGACCGGACGACCTGCACCCAGCGCGGAAACCACGTACCGTTCGGCCAAAGGGGTTATCTTCTGCGGCCGGTTGTGCAGCAGGGCGGGCAGGGGCCGTACGGCGACCGGCCAGCCGCGGCGCGCCACGATCCCGCGGACGTGCCCGGCCAGCGCCCCGCAGGCGATGACGTCAAGCTTGTACTGGCCAGGGGGGATGACTCCCCTAGCCCCCCGCGGGGGGGAAGGGCAGCTGCCCGACGAAGCGGTCGTTGAAATCGGCGCGGTCGGAGAGCTCGACATACCTCACCTCCTCCAGCAGCGCCAGGCCGCCGGCCCGCTCGCGCAGGCTGAGCAGCGCCATCTTCGCCCCTTCGCCGGCCACGTTGCCGGCCGGCACCACGCGCGGCAC
>JASHYW010000379.1 GCA_030042885.1 Streptosporangiaceae bacterium
GGTGCTCGCGGCGGACGCGTGCACCGACCTCGGGCTGACCGTGCACCGCCCGCACGGCCTGACCAGCCGCCGGCTGCGGACCCTGGTCCCGGACAGCGGCGCGGTCGGCGGCCCGGTCGACACCACGGCCGCGATCTCCGGCGAGAGCTTCCGGCAATGCCTGGAACTGCTCGCCGCGGACGACGAGGTCGACGCGATGATCGCGCTGGTGCTGCCGACCGGCGCGAGCGGGGACCTGGTCGCGGCCATACAGCAGGCCCACGTGTCCGTCCCGATCGCCGCCGTCGTCCTCAACCAGCCGGAATCCGTCCGGCTGATCCCGCGGCTGGGAACCGAGGGTTCCGTCGGCGAGATCCCCGCCTATGGGTACCCGGAGGCGGCGGTCGCCGCCGTGGCCCGCGCCGCCAGGTACGGGGCCTGGCGCACGGAGCCGAGCGGCCAGGTGCCCAGCTTCCGCGATATCAAGGCCGACCAGGCCCGGGCGGTGGTGCGCGAGTTCTTCCACGCCACGCTCGGCGGCGGCTGGATGCCGCCGGACAAGACCGCCGAGCTGCTGCGGTGCTACGGCATTCCGCTGGCCGAGCTCACGCCAGTCGGCAGCGAAGACGAGGCCGTCAGAGCGTTCGAGGCCGCGGGCGGCCCGGTCGTGCTCAAGGCCGACGTGCCGGGGCTGGTGCACAAGACCGACGCGGGCGCGGTCCTGCTCGACCTGCGCACCGAGGCCGACGTGCGGGCCGCCTACGGCAAGCTGATGGACCGCTTCGGCGATCGGCAGCGCCGGGTCCTGGTGCAGCCGATGATCTCCGGCGGCACCGAGGTGATCATCGGGGTGGCCGATGATCACATATTCGGCTCGCTGGTGGTCTTTGGGCTCGGCGGCGCGGCCACCGAGGTGCCCGCCGACCACGCGGCCCGGCTCACGCCGCTGACCGACGTCGACGCGGACAAGCTGATCCACTCGATCCGCTCCGCGCCGCTGCTGCTCGGCCACCGAGGCAGTGTTGGCCTGGGGGGACGACCCCCCCAAACCCCCCCGCGAGGCCCTGCGGCCGACCTCAAGGCCCTGCGCGACCTGCTGCTGCGCGTCTCACGGCTGGCCGACGACCTGCCCGAGGTCACCGACCTGGACCTCAACCCGGTCATCGCGCGGCCGGACGGGGCATTCGTGGTGGACGCGCGGATCAAGGTGACCCCCTACCAGCCGCAGGACCCCTTCCTGCGCAGGTTGCGCTGAGGTGTCGCGCTCGTTAACGCTTGCCACGCCGGCTGTCACGGGCGGGGAGGGGCAAAACAGCCTGGGAGCGCAGCGTGCAGCCCAGGGGCAAGCACCACTGCCCGTTCGGAAAAAAAGGGGTTCTGAATGACTGTGACTGAGCAGGGGCCGGTGAACCTGGAAGGCAGCGAGCTCGACGCCCTTGACGCCTGGTGGCGGGCCGCGAACTACCTGTCGGTTGGGCAGATATACCTGATGGCCAACCCGCTGCTGACCGAGCGGCTCGCGGCACCATGGCTGCCCGGTGCGCTCTGGCTTTCCCGGCCGGCACCTGCCAGTTGGTGACTTAGGTCCCTACTGGCCGGGACGTTTGCCTGCATATCTCCCGCAGCAGCGGGCTAGGTTGAAACTGCTCCAGGGGAAACGGCCCCGGAGGGGTCATGACCCGGGAGTGGCGACCGGAAGGTTGTGAGCGTTGGCTGGCAACCGGAAGGTTGTGCGCCTTGGCCGGGAGCGGTGAGCCCCCAGTCAGGGAAGTGAGGCCCCGAGCCGCCCGGTGAGAGTCCGGGGACCCGGGGTCCCGCGCTGTCCGGGTCAGCTACATAGCCTGGCCGAGGTCAAGGCTGGCGACGCCGCCCGAAGACGAAGTACGAGATGGGTACGATTCCGGCGGAGTTGACGACTGCCACGACTGCGGCCCACAACCGTTTCCGGCCCCGGATCTGGCTTGCCGGGCGGCGCTTGATGTCGATGAGCGCCGCGATCCGGAGGGCGCCATCGGCAACTCCCGCGGCGATGATGAGCTTCCGGGTACGCTCGCTGAGATCGCTCCACCGTTGTGGCGGCATGACATCCTCCGCGGATATGACCGAGAGCCGTGATCGTTTGCACCCTACAACGCCTGAACGGTGCAGTTCATCCATTGCGAGCTAGGCAACGCCCGCCCTGCCCCGCGACGGTCGTACCGACCTCTGGCGCTCCGTGCGCGGCAGGCGGTGCGCCCGTCCAGAGAAGCGCCGCATCAGCGGCGTACGTACCTGCTCGGCAGGAGCGCCCCGATGATCCACAGGATCGGGAAGATGAAGCCTATGAGGCCAAGGACCCAGTGACCCTTGCGGAAGCTGAGAACCGCGAAGACGAACAGCAGCACGAGATAGATGATGCCTAGTGTGAAGCCCAGGACCATGGGTTTCCCCCTCTGTCTGGTCATATCCGGTCAGGACCCGGTGCGTTCCATGCACGCGCCGAGACCATTACACCTTGTACCAGGGTGACTTCCAACATGCGGTTGGGATGAAAGATCGCCCGTCAGCCCGCCAGCATCCCTGAAGGATCGTCGGCAGCTCGGCGACCGGCACCGCCGGTGGTGATCCGGTCCAGCGGCAGTCGTGACTTCGTACCCCAGGACCCAGTACGATCACGATGCTCGTGTTCACCACTAGGCCTGGCCCAGCGCCATCCGGCGCCCGCGCGCCAAGGAGGCGTCATGTTGCTCGCTTCGAGTTACTCCTATCCACTGCTCGGCGCGTTCTGGACGATCTTCATGATCTTCCTGTGGGTGATCTGGTTCTGGATCCTGATCACCATCGTCATTGACCTGTTCCGCAGCCATGACCTGTCTGGCTGGGCCAAGGCGCTGTGGTTCATCTTCATCCTGTTCCTCCCGCTGATCGGGGTGCTGGTGTACCTGATCGTCCGCGGCGGCAAGATGCATGAGCATGCGGTGCAGCAGGCGCGGCACCAAGAGGCGGAGTTCCGCAGTTATGTCCAGGAAGCAGCGGGCTCGCAGAGTTCGGCGGACCAGCTGGCCAAGCTCGCCGACCTGCGTGACCGGGGCGTCATCACCGACGAAGAGTTCGAGCGCGAGAAGGCCAAGATCCTGGCCTGAGCGGGCCCGCAACCGGTGCGGCCTCTGCGCGGGTCGCGCTGCTGGCCGCGCTCACGGCGGTGACCGGCGCCGCCCGGCCGCGGGAGCGTTGTACACAGGGCGGTGTACGGGTGCTGCCCGGCGATATAGGGGTCCATGACCGATCATGGCGGGCCGGGCGGCCGGTCTGCACGGTGAGCTAACGTACCGGAATCGTAGATCTCGCACACCGCTGTCGACACTGGCGGATGGCCCGAGGAGTTCCTCAAGATCCTGAGAGAAGCCGAGAGCCGCGACCGGGAGGGTGCCGTCGGCCACTGCTGCGTGATGAGCAGCCTGCGGGTGCGCTCGCCGAGATCTCTCCGCCGTCGTCTGCTGGCCATAAAATTCTCCGTGTCCATGACAATGGCCGGCCAACATTTGCACCTTGCGTCACTTGCCAGCCATAGCTGAGTCTTTATGCCCTACTGGCGTCGGGACTAAAGGCCTGACTTCAAAATGCGTCTCTGCTGTTCTTGGGCGAACGCGCTGGTCGTCCTTGCCTACCCGCCTACCGGGGGGCGATCCTGGTGAACTAAGGATTATTGGCCATGGTGAAAGGACGAGAGACATGGACAGGATATTTAAAGACCTTCTCGACGAGCAAGTTCGGGCGCACGTCTATACCGCGAACATAGTGCACGAGCCTTGGCGAATCGTCGGACTCGAGCTACACCATGGCACCAAAGACGTTGCGCTACTGCTCACGGCCCACGAAGCCGAAGAGCTAGGCAACGCCCTACTAGAAGGCGCGAAGGAACTCGTGGCGTAAAGCAACACGTGATGGCTGACACCATCAGATGGCTTTGGTGTAACTGCAAGGTGGTGCTGCTGCGGTGGCTCTTATCGGCCACCAGAACCGCAGCACCGGGAGGATGACTGTCGACAAAGTGCTCAACGAGATCGAAGCTGACTCAACCGGCATTTTCTGGGGTTAACAGACGGCCCCGCCTCAGAGCGGGACACCTTCAATAGCCGCCGATTATGAGTCTAGCCCGGCAGAAGAACAGCGCTCACGATTGATCTAGGCAGTCCCGCGGCAGAAGGCAGTCACTCTCGAAGCTGACCTTCTTCCTCAGCTCGGTCTCGCACCAGGATCGGTTCATTTCCGGTGCGGTACTTCTGGGCGTTGAACAACATGAGGTGGCCACACGCCGCGCATTCGATCCGGACGGCAAAGGTCAGATCATAATCGTGATCCTCGCCGAGGGGGAGATCGTCACCGTCGGGGGGAGGCCCGCCATCGACCAAGAAC
>JASHYW010000380.1 GCA_030042885.1 Streptosporangiaceae bacterium
GCTTGGCCAGCGCCCTGACCTGGCCTTCCCTGAGCGAGACCAGAGCCATCTCGGACGCCGCGAAGAACCCCCCGATGCACACGATGACCAGGATGACAAGGACGTCCAAGACGACTCTGCTCATTTGTCTGCCGCTCGCCTCCGGGGCGCCTTCAGGTGCCGTCTTCCCTCGTCGCTCGTGCCTCGCTCCTCAGTCCAGGCGGCACCGCGCCCCTTTGGCTCGCGGCAGGCCCCCGCCCGCCCGGCACATGATGTGTCTGGCCAGTCTAGACCGGATAACGTGTGAGCTCCGGTGAGCACGCGGTCGATGAGCGGGCGCGTCAGCGGGATCGTCGCCGGACAGGGAGGGAGACAGTTCATGAGAGTGCTCGTCACCGGCGGCGCCGGGTACATCGGCAGCGTGGTGGCCGCGCAGCTCATCGCGGCCGGGCACGAGGTCGCCGTGCTCGATGACCTGTCCACCGGGCACGCCGACGCGGTGCCGGCCGGCGCCACGTTCGTCAAGGGCACGCTGCGCGACTGCGCCGCCGAGGTGCTGGCCGACGACATCGAGGCGGTCCTGCACTTCGCGGCCAAGGCGCTGGTCGGCGAGTCGGTGGCGGAGCCGGCCAAGTACTGGTCCGCCAACCTGGGCGGCACACTCGCGCTGCTCGAGGCGATGCGCGAGATCCGGGTCCGCACGATCGTCTTCTCCTCCACCGCCGCCGTCTACGGCGAGCCGGAACGCACGCCTGTCACCGAAACCGATCCCGCCCGCCCCACCAATCCCTACGGCGCGTCGAAGCTCGCCGTGGACACGGCGCTCACCGAGTTCGCCCGGCTCTACGGGTTCGGCGCGGTCAGCCTGCGCTACTTCAACGTGGCGGGCGCGCACCAGACCGCCGACGGCGGCTGGCTCGGCGAGCGGCACAACCCGGAGACCCACCTGATCCCGGCCGTGCTGGCCAGCGTGACCACCGGCGGCCGGATGCAGATCTTCGGCGGCGACTACGACACCCCCGACGGGACCTGCATCCGCGACTACATCCACGTCACGGACCTGGCCGATGCCCACCTGCGGGCGCTCGCGGCCTGCCAGCCCGGCCGGCACCGGATCTACAACCTGGGCAGCGGCACCGGCTATTCGGTGCGCGAGGTGATCGAGGTGTGCCGGGAGGTCACCGGCAGCGACATCGCCTCGGACGTGGTCGCGCGCCGACCGGGCGACCCGGCCGTGCTGGTGGCCTCCTCCGCGCGGATCCAGGCCGAGCTCGGCTGGCACGCGGTCAGGGACCTGCGCACCATGGCCGCCGATGCCTGGGCCTTCACCCAGGCGCGCGGCCCGCGATGACCGATACCGGCCAGGCCCGGGGGGCCCGGGAGCTGTTCGGCGCACGGTTCGGCGGGGCGCCCGACGGGGTGTGGCTGGCGCCGGGCCGGGCTAACCTGATGGGCGAGCACACCGACTACAACGACGGGTACGTGCTCCCGTTCGCGCTCGGCCAGGGCGTCGCGGTCGCCGCGGCGCGTTGTGCTGACGGGCGGCTCGCGCTGTGCTCCCGTCAGCGGCCGGCCCGCCGGGCGGAGATCGCCCTGGACGGCCTGGCGCCGGGCCAGGTCACCGGCTGGGCCGCCTACCCGGCAGGCGTCGCGTGGGCGCTGCGCTCGGCCGGCTACCAGGTGCCCGGCGCCCGCATCGCGGTCGACTCCGATGTGCCCGAGGGCGCGGGCCTTTCCTCGTCGGCCGCGCTGGAGTGCGCCACCGCCCTCGCGCTGACCGAACTGGCCGGGCTGGACGTCCCGCGGCCCGAGCTGGCGGGCCTGGCCCGCCGGGCCGAGAACGACTTCGTCGGGGTGCCGTCCGGGATCATGGACCAGTCCGCGTCGCTATTGTGCCAGCAGGGTCACGCGTTGCTGCTGGACTGCCGCTCGCGGGAGAGCGCCCAGATCCCCTTCGACCCCGCCCGGGGCGGGTCGCGCCTGCTGCTGATCAACACCCGGGCCAGGCATGAGCTGACCGCCGGGGAGTACGGCCGCCGGCGGGCCGAGTGCGAACAGGCCGCGCGCCTGCTCGGCATCCCTTCTCTGAGATACCTAACGGACTCCGGTGAGACCGGCCGGCTATCCGATCCGGTGCTGCGGCGGCGGGCGCGCCACGTGGTCAGCGACAACGCCCGTGTGCTGTGCGTGGTCGCGCTGCTGCGCTCGGCGTCCGCTGACGTCTACCCCGAGATCGGCCGGCTGCTGACCCAGGCGCACGCCTCGCTGCGCGACGACTTCGAGGTCTCCTGGCCGGAAGCCGACGTGGCGGTGGACGCGGCGCTGGACGCCGGGGCGCTCGGCGCCCGGATGATCGGCGGCGGCTTCGGCGGCTCGGTGCTGGCGCTGGTGCCCGAGGGCGCCCGGGACGCGGTGCGCGCGGCGGTGGCCGGTGCGTTCGCGGGGCGGTCGTGGACCGAGCCGGGATTCCTGGAGGCCGCTCCTTCGGCCAGCGCGAGGCGCCTGTGAGTGTTATCCAGGACCGGCTAGCGAACACGGGCCTTCAGGCCCGTGTGAGCGGCCGGTGCGAGGCTACGGAGAGGACCACAACGGGAGCCTGGATAACGCGAACTC
>JASHYW010000381.1 GCA_030042885.1 Streptosporangiaceae bacterium
TTGGGGCCCTATGTGGTTTTTTGCCGGGCCCGGGGCCGCGAGCACGATGGCTGGGCAGGCGGGGCGGGCCGCCGGCCGGCCGCTTAAGCGCCGGCATTGCCCGTAGGGCTCTATGTGGCGGGAGCCTTCGTTATCAACCTGTCCGACAGGGCCCGCTGCGCCGCCAGCGGGCGGCTTAAGTTCCCGCCATTCTGGCCAGGCCGGGCAGGTCACGAGGCGCAGCCAGCTGCCGGTGCACTGCGGGCTGGCCTGCCCCAGCCTCGCGCTCGCACGGGGACCTGAACCGTTTCTTGCACGGGCTTCTTGCCTCGGCCAGCCGGTCCTGCTACTCTCATTCCACTAAGTGATTAGTGGAATGAGAGATTCAATGATCGAGTTTCAGCTCGACGAGACGTCGGGCGTCGCCACCTACCTGCAGCTAGTGCAGCAGGTGCACCAGGCGCTGCGGATGGGAGTGCTGGAGCCGGGCGACCGGCTGCCGACCGCGCAGCAGGTGGTGGCCAAGCTGGCCATCAACCCGAACACGGTGCACAAGGCCTACCGGGAGCTGGAGCGGGAAGGGCTCGTGCGCGCCCGCCCGGGGCTGGGCACGTTCGTCACCCGCTCGCCGGCCGGGACTGACCCGGCCACGCAGGCGCGGTTCCTCGCCTCCCTGGCCGACTGGCTCCGCTCGGCACGGTCGGCAGGGCTGGGTCCCGACGACATCGAGGCGATCTACCGGACTGCGTTCCGGGACTGCTTCGCCGAGGGGGTGGCGTGATGGGCGCCGCCGTCGCGGCCAGCGGGCTGGGCAAGGCCTACCGGCGGACCTGGGCGCTGCGCGAGTGCACGCTGGCCATTCCCGCGGGCCGCGTGGCCGGGCTCGTCGGCCCCAACGGCGCGGGCAAGACCACCTTGCTGCGCCTGGCCGTCGGGCTGCTCGCGCCGACCTGCGGCACGATCAGCGTCCTCGGCCAGGACCCGGCCGCCGGGCCGGCACAGCTGGCCCGGGTCGGCTTCGTCGCCCAGGACACACCCGTCTACGCCAGGATGTCCGTTACCGACCACCTCCGCCTCGGCGCCTGGCTCAACCCCGGCTGGGACGACGAGCTGGCGCGGCGCCGGATCGCGCAGGTGGGCCTGGATCCGCGGCAGCGGGCCGGGTCGCTATCCGGCGGCCAGCGGGCCCAGCTCGCCCTCACCCTGGCGCTGGCCAAGCGGCCCGAGCTCCTCATCCTGGACGAGCCGGTCGCCAGCCTCGACCCGCTAGCCCGCCGGGAGTTCCTCCGCGGCCTGATGGAGGCGGTCGCCGAGCACAGCCTCAGCGTGGTGCTGTCCTCGCATCTGGTCGCCGACCTGGAGCGGGTCTGCGACTACCTGGTGGTCCTCGTCGCCTCCCGGGTCCGGGTCACCGGTGAAGTCAGCGCGTTGCTGGCGTCACATCATCGCCTGTCCGGGCGGCGCCGCGATCCCGGCGCTCTCCCGGCGGGCGTAGAGGTTGTCGAAGAAAGCCACACCGACAAGCAGAGCACCCTCCTGGTCCGCACGGACCAGCCGATTCACGATCCGTCCTGGACCGTCACGCCCGTGAGCATGGAAGACCTGGTGCTCGGCTACATGAGCGGGGCACGCGATGACCGCACGCACCGGCTGGACGCGGTGCCATGATCCGGCTCAGCATGCTTCAGTTCCGCGCCCAGGCCGCGACGGGGGCCGCCGCGCTGGCGGTCTTCGCGATCATCCTCGCGGCCACCGGCCCGCACCTGTTCGGCATGTACGACAGCAGCGGGATCGCGGCCTGCCAGGCGCACAGCAACTGCCTGCCGCTGGCCACCAGCTTCGTGAACAAGCTGGCCGGTTTTTACACGGTCTATTACTTCATCGGCATCGGGTTCCTGCTCCTGGTACCCGCCGTCATCGGGACGTTCTGGGCTGCGCCGCTGCTCACCCGCGAGTTCGAGGCCGGCACCTTCCAGCTCGCCTGGACCCAGAGCGTCACGCGCACCCGCTGGCTGGCCGCCAAGCTCGGCGTGGGCGCGCTGGCCGCCATGGCCACCGCCGGCCTGTTCAGCCTGCTGCTGACCTGGTGGTCCGGCCCCATCGACACCGCAGCCCCCTTCGCCAAGCGCAACAGCATCACGTTCCTCCGGCTCGGGTACGTGGTGTTCCCCACCCGCGGCGTCACCCCCCTCGGCTACGCCGCGTTCGCCTTCGCGCTCGGCGCCACGGCCGGGGTGCTGATCCGGCGCACCGTGCCCGCCATGGCCGCCACCCTTGCCACCTTCCTGTTCATCCAGATCGCCTGGCCCATCTGGGTGCGCCCCCACCTCATCCCGCCCGCCCAGAAGTTCGTCGCGCTCACCGCCGCGAACATCCCTGACGCTGAGCTGGCAGTCGGTCCCGGCGGCAGCACCATCCTCGTGCCCAGCCTGCCCAGCATGACAGGCGACTGGATCATCTCCACCCAGAACATCGACCCGGCCGGCCACCCGTTCAACGTGGCGACCGTCAAGGCCTGCCAGGTAAACATCTCCCAGGCCTGCACCAGCACGCTGAGCAGTCTCCACCTCAGGGCCGTGATCGCCTACCAGCCCGCCGGCCGCTTCTGGGCCCTCCAGTGGGCCGAGACCGGCATCTTCCTCGCCGCCGCGCTGGCGCTGGCCGGGTTCTGCTTCTGGTCGATCCGGTCGCGCCGTCTCAGCCCATAACCGGCTACGTCCTGATGAGAACGAGGTGCGCCAGATCAACCGAGACCAGACACCGTGATCGCAACGAACTACAGCTGCCGTAACCGTCCTAGGCGCATAAGCAGGGCTGGGCTTATCTCCGGGGGATAGCCCCTGAATTGTGACGTACTTCCCCTCAATATCAGGGCGCTTCGCGTTTCCTCCGGAAATGACCTTCGGCCACTCCTGACCGCGGAGTGTCTCTGTACCGCCTCCGGTCAGCAACCAAGGGCCAGGCGGGAGCCCGCCCGGACCGGACGCGGGCCATCCCCTGCACGGTGCGGGCGGTCACCGGACTACAGCGCCGGACCGGCGACGCACGGACAGGCAACAAGCCCAGCCGACCGTTGTCATCCCCGTCACACCGCCACAGGTGGCGCAGGCCCGAAGACCGGAGCAAGGCGGGGAGGCGGGGCAACGAGCAGGAGAAAGAGGAAGACGAACAGACGCCGACGCCTGGCGCCGCTCCGGGCCTGCGGCGTCGGCTGCGGGCATCCCGGCCGCGGTGACGAACAGCGGGCGCACCGAGGATCCGCGCTGAACCGGCACCGCGTGGGTCGCCGTGCGGAACCGGGACTTGGCCACCCGATCACCGGGATGCCGAACTCGGCGTGCAGATGGGCACCGAGTCCGGGCCGGCCATCGGGGTCCAGATCGGCGTACCCGTCGACCACCAGCAGGCCCAGCCCGCCCAGACCGGCCAGGACCGCGCGCAGCGGCGGGAGCTCACGCAGCTAGAACTCACCCGGCCGGTAGGGCGCTACCCGGGGCACCACGGCGGTGCGTTCTCCCGGCTTCCAGGCTCGGTTACTTTCCGTGATGACGGCAGTGGACACGGCGTGGACCGGTTCGTGGACCGGCGCACCAGACAATCCCAGCGTCGTGAGTGCCATCAGTGCGATTCCCCGTGTTATTTGTGCATGTAGAGCGCATGTTGCACGGGGCCTGACTTCTCATAATCCGTCGGCCGTGGGTTCGAGTCCCACCCGCCCCACCTGCGGTTATACGTTACCTCCGGTGTTGCTCGTGGACCGTTTCGTGGACCGACGGCGGCGGTATGGTGCATGGTCGCCGTCACGTCAAGCCCTCCTTCCGGTCACGTGGAGCAACTGCCGAGCGGCTTTGGCTAGCCAAGGTCTACCGGAAAGGACCCGCTGACTGACCGCATCTGCCGCTGGCCGGGAAGGATAATGCCCCGGTCTGGCCTGCATCGTGGCCCATTTCAGCGGCTGAGTCCATGTTCAGGCGCTCCGTGGGCTGGCCGGTGATCTCAGCGATGAGGTCGAAGTTCTTATCCAGGTGCAGCACCGTCAGTCCGGCCAGTTCGGCAGCTGCGGCGATGATCAGATCCGGTATCGAAGGAGCACGATGCCGACCCCGGTCAGCGAGCAGCGTTAAGAGCTCCACCGCCCGGTCCTCGATGGATGGGCCACGGTGCCCTCCAGCGCGCCAGTGGCGTGGAACGCGTCACGCATCGTCCGGTAAGCGCCGCTGAACCCTCCGATCCACTCATCCGAGCCGATGT
>JASHYW010000382.1 GCA_030042885.1 Streptosporangiaceae bacterium
ATGCCGGCCTTCGGGCCCCTCGCCTTCGGCATGCCCAGCCTCACCGAAGCGGATCTTGAACGTCACTTCCTCGTGAGCGTCATCGTTCACATCGAAACGGAACGCGTACAGACCCTCCTCGTGGAAGGTATCCGGCGCCTTGGTTCCTGCGTTCGGGTTGACCGTCATGGCCATGACGGTGGTACCCGGCTGGCCGCGGAAAAGATAGAAGTCAAGGATGTTGAGCCGCGGGTCTTCCCTGGCGATGGCGGTGTCGAAATGATGAGACATTAGTTAAGATGACCCTTCATCTATTTGCCTCGGGCGTGTTGCGTGAGCTTCGCCGCTGCGGGCGGGCGCCTGCCTCGGCGAGTGCCTGCCAGCGCTGGTCTGCGAGCAGCTGCACATGGGAGCCGTAGGTTTTCTGCGCCATCGCCAGCCCCAGGCTGCCGTGCAGCGCGGACGGCAGCAAGGGGTCGGCGGCGGAATCCCAGCGGGAGATGAACACCGAGGCCACCGAGGGCACCGCCAGGTCCAGGTCGGCGCGGCGGCGGCGCTCCAGGGCTCGCAGGTAGGCGTCGGCGGTGCGCAGGTAGTGCGTGTCGGAGAACAGCAGCGTCACGTTCACTGCGATGCCTGCGGTGATGGCCTCTTCCATGGCGGTCAGGCCCTGCGGCGTGCCGGGGATCTTGACCAGCAGGTTGGGGAAGCCGGCCTGGTCGTGCAGCCGCCGGGCCAGCGTGACCGTCGCCGCGGCGTCGTAGGCGACATCGGGCGGGACTTCCAGCGACACGTAGCCGTCCACGCCCCCGGTGTGCTCCCACTGCGGGAGGAACAGCGCCGCCGCCTCGGCCAGGTCCTCCAGCGCCAGGGCGTATACCAGGTCCTGAGCATCAGTGACACCTTCGCCCGCCAGGCGGGCCAGCGAGCGGTCATAGTCCGATCCGGCGGCCATGGCATGCCCGAGGATCGTGGGGTTGGACGTCAGCCCGGTGACGGCCAGGTCACGCACGTAACGTGCCAGCGCCCCGGTGCGCAGCATGACCCGGTTGATGCTGTCCAGCCACAGGCTCTGGCCCAGTGCGTGCAGCCGCTGCGCGGGATTCAGCTCAGCGTCCATGCCTACCTCCCCGATGGGCCGGCACGGTCATCTTCACCCGGTCAGGGCCACACGTCCAGACTATGGCGGCCCGGCCGGCTAGCGGCACCATCATCGGCCCTATCCGTTGATCCATCCCTTCCCACCCGGCCTGCCAGCGGCGCATCGTCTCACGCGACGTACCCGCCGTTCTGGTCGACCTCGCGCTCTGCTCAGATCAAGGTGGTCACCGTTGCGGATCTGGTCGTTCTGCTCCACTGTTAGCGTCAACCCCGGCTGGTGATGCCGCTGAGCTGTACCGCGAGACCGGGCGCTGGCGACCAGGACCTGCCGCACATGCCTGCTGACTGAACTACAGCTACTGTTTCCGCAGTTCAGAGGACATGTGACCGAGCGTTGGCGGGGCCGCCCGGTCACGGTCGATTAGGGGAGCCGGCCGACCACGGCGCTGCTGCTGGCGTTCATCTTGCCGGTGTCGCTGGCCGCTCCGGCGTCGGCCGTGCCCGACCGGCTGGCCGGCTGGGGGATGGCCGCAGGCGCCGCGCTGGTCGCGACGGCGCTCCTGTGGCCCGCGCCAGCACGCGACCGGCTCCGTGGTGCCGCGGCCGCTGCCTGCCGGGCGCTGGCCTCCCGGCTGCGTGCGGGAGTCGCGTTTCATCTCAGCGGGATGGACGGACAGTTTGCGCTGGATCGCGATCACGCGGTCGCGCAAGCGAACCAGGCAGTCGAGGCGCTGCGCGGTGCCTTCCTGGCGACGCCCTACCGCCCAACCGGGTTGAGCACTCCGGCTAGGACGACGGTGCGCCTGGTAGACGAGCTGATCTGGCTGAACAGCATTGTCATTCAGCCTGGGCTTCACCGCAACGGCGTCAACCGCGCAGCGCTGAGGGTCAGGGAGGCCGCGGCCGCGGTTCTCGGCCGTGCCGCGGATCTGCTCGACTCCAGGAGCGGGAGCAGCGATGAGCTCGACGCCGCGCTGACCGAACTGGCTGCCGCGCACGCGAAGTTGCAGGAGAGCGTGACGGCCGGCCTGCCGGTCCGGTCCCTGCGGCCGGCGAGTGACCCGGCCGTGGCCGGCCCGGCCGTGCCTGAGCCGTCGGCTGGCGACCCGGCCGCGGGCGGGGGGGCGGTCAGCGGGTTCATCACCTCGCTTGACCCCGCCTTCCGTGCGGAGGAGCTGAGCCACGCGGTCTCGGTCATCGCGCGCAACGTCGAGCTGACCGCGGCCGCCGAGCGGCGCAGCTGGCGGGAGCGGTTGCTTGGCCGCCAGCCCGAGGGTGTGCCGGGGACGCTGTCCGCGGCGCGGGAACGGATTACGTCCTACCTCGAGCCGCACTCGGTCTGGTTGCACAACAGCTTGCGGGGTGCCGCCGGGCTGGGGCTGGCGGTGCTGGCCGCGAGACTGACCGGGGTCCAGCACGCGTTCTGGGTCGTTCTCGGCGCGCTGTCGGTGCTGCGCTCCAATGCGCTGAACACCGGGCAGGACGCCGTCCGCGCCATGCTCGGCACGGCAGCGGGTTTCATCGTCGGCGCGGCCCTGCTCGTGGGGATCGGCACGAACACCACGCTGCTGTGGTTCCTGCTGCCGCCGGCGGTCTTTCTCGCCGGGGTCGCTCCCGCGTGCATCTCGTTCGCCGGAGGGCAGGCGGCGTTCACGCTCACAATTGTGATCTTGTTCAACATCCTCCAGCCGACCGGATGGCGCGTCGGCCTGGTGCGGATCGAAGACGTGGCCCTCGGGGTTGGCGTGAGCCTGGTCGTGGGTGTCCTGTTCTGGCCGCGGGGCGCGGCGCCCGCGCTCCGCCAGGCGCTGGCGCAGGCGTACGCCGACGCCGCGGGCTACCTCGCCAGCACGGTGCGATTCGGGATGTCACGCGGCGACCCGAGCACGCCCGCGCTCCCCGCTGTGGCCGGCGACGCGGCCCGGGCCGCCGCGGCATCGCGCCGGCTCGATGACGCGTTCCGCACGTACCTAGCCGAGCGCGGTACGAAACGGCTCCCGCTTGCCAATATGGCCGGGCTGGTCACCGGGGTCGCCGGACTGCGCCTGGAGGCTGACGCGGTACTGGACCTCTGGCGAGGCGACGACGGCCAAGCCGGCGGCAACATGGCCGCCGCACGGCATGAGATCCTGGGCACGACTGAACGCGTCACGGGCTGGTACGACCGTCTCGCGACCACGATGATCACCGGCGGCGAGCTGCCCCAGCCGCTCGCTCACGACACGGCCGCCGACGGCCGCCTGGTCCGGGCCGTACGCCGCGACCTGCTCGGTGACGACGGCAGAGCCAGCGCCACCGCGGTCCGGATGATCTGGACCGGCGATCACCTGGACGTCGTCTGCCGCCAGCAGGCGGCCATCATCTCACCAGCGCGAGCCACCGCCGGGCAGCCCGCAGGCGGCCGCATCATCCCGCCGCTTCCCAGGCGATTCCTGGCGCTACTCCGGTAATCCGGCTCGCCGACCTATCATCGCCGTGATAAGAGAACTCGCGCATCAGTATGGTGAGAACGGCGTCGCCGCCGGTGCCGTCCAGGTCCATCGCGACCACTGTGTGATCGATACATCCCTGCGCCCTGCCCATGATCCCCGCCTGCCATACCAGGTACGGACGGTGCACATGAT
>JASHYW010000383.1 GCA_030042885.1 Streptosporangiaceae bacterium
CGCGTCCAACGAGAAGCTCGCCGCGTTGACCGTCGCCGGGTCGGTGGGGGCCGGTCTGGCCGACCGGTTCTCGGACCTGGAATTGGACTGCTACTGGTTTGATCCGCCGAGTGACCTGGACCGCTCAGGCCCGGTTCATGTGCTCGGCGGTGAACTGGAGGCGCTGTGGGACTACGACGCTGACGAGGAGGAGTGGAGCAACGACTACCGGCTCGGCGAACTTGCGGTGACGGTGAGCAGCTTCCTGGTCAGCACGATCGACCACTTCGAACGATCTGTACAGCTGACCGTCGAAGGCTCACAGCGCTGCTCGGAAGGCCGCGTTAGGGCGTGTCCCGTAGATCTTCGGTTCTGCCTGGTGTAGATCAGGCGGGTGGATGATCGCCTGAGTCGTCATGACCTGACAGATGAGGAATGGCAGCGGCTGCTGCCGATGATGCCTGCCGATGCCCGGCAGGGCCGCCGGTGGAGTAATCACCGGATGGTGATCGACGGGATCTTGTTCCGGACCCGGACCGGCTGCCCGTGGCGTGATTTGCCGGGTGAGTACGGGCACTGGAAGACCGTCTACAACCGGCATCGCCGCTGGTCGCTGGACGGCACCTGGGACAAGATCCTGGGCCGGGTGCGGGCTGGGTGCGATGAGGCCGAGGGGCCTGACTGGACGCTCAGCGCCGATTCCACCGTGGTGCGGGCGCATCAGTACGCCGCCGGGGCCCGCCACGCGCTGCCGGCGGAACTGATGAAGGGGGCACCACCGAATGACAAGAATCTCCCGGCCCGGCCGGGCCAGGAGGCGCTGGGCCGCTCCCGCGGCGGGCCGAGCACCAAGATCCACCTGGCCGCCGACCGCCGGTGCCGCCCGGTCAGCCGGATCCTGACCCCCGGCCAGCATGGCGACTGCCCGCAGTTCATCCCGCTGCTGGAGGCCGTCCGCATCGCCCGCCGCGGGAAAGGACGGCCGCGTACCCGGCCGGGCCGGGCGATGGCCGACAAGGCGTACTCATCGGCGGCCAACCGCTCCTGGCTGCGCCGCCGCGGCATCGCCGCGGTCATCCCGGTCAAAGAGGACCAGAACAAACACCGCCGCGCCCGCGGGCGGGCAGGCGGCCGCCCGCCCGCCTTCGAGGCCGCACGCTACCAAGAGCGCAACACCGTCGAGCGCTGCTTCGCCAAGCTCAAGCACTTCCGCGCCGTCGCGACCCGCTATGACAAGCGCGACTTCATGTACCAGGGGCTCGCGGCACCATCCAGCGCAAAAACAACGATTAGCATCACGGCCGCATAACGAGAGGCCGAGTTGCCGGGTTTTGCTGCGAGTGAGCGTCCATGTCGGATAGGTGTTCTCCAGCGAGGTCCGCTCTTCGGGGGAAGGGACGCCGGTGGCGACCAGGGACGTGTTCTCAGACGATGAGCCGGCGCAGTTACGGGGCTTCCCTGAGCCCGCGCGTGCTGAGCTGATCCGGTACTTCACGCTCGGGCCGGCTGATGAGGCGTTCGTCCGGAAGTTCCGGGGCCAGGACAACGTGATGGGCGTGGCGGTGCAGCTCGGCACGCTGCCGTGGCTCGGGTTCGTCCCGGACGACGTGGCCGCCGCCCCGGTCGCCGTGGTGGCCCGGCTGTCGGAGAAGCTGGGCGTCCCGGTCGGCGCGCTGCGCGGTTACGGTGCCCGCGAGCAGACCCGCACCGGTCATCTGCGCGAGGTCGCCGGGTACCTGGGCTGGCGGGCGGTCGACGGGCCGCGCTGGAAGGACCTGGAGGAGTTCTTGTTCGCGCGGGCGATGGAGCACGACTCGCCGAAGCTGCTGTTCCGGCAGGCGTGCGAGTACCTGTCCTCGTCCATGCTGGTCCGGCCGGGCATCGTGAAGATCCTGGAGCGCGTCGCGACCGCGCGGGAACGGGCGCGGGAGGAGACCTGGGCGCGGGTCGCCCCGCTGCTCACCCCGCAGCGGCAGGCGGAGCTGGACGAGCTGCTGGCGGTCGATCCCGTGCTCGGCCGCACGCGGCTGTCCTGGCTTGGGACCGGGCCCGTCGCGGCCCCGGGGGCGGTGAAGGGCGAGCTGGAGAAGCTGGCCTACCTGCGCGGGCTGGACGCGGACACGCTGGACCTGTCGGTGCTGCCGGCAGAGCGGCGGCGGTTCCTGGCCGGGGTGGGCCGCCGGCTGACGCCGCAGCACCTGGCGCGGCGTGAGCCCGCCCGCCGGTACCCGATCCTGCTGACGCTGATCGCGCAGTCCGCGGTCGACGTGCTGGACGAGTCCTTGCTGCTGTTCGACCAGGCGCTGTCGGGCCGGGAGTCAGCCGCGCGGGCACGGCTGACCGAGGTGCTGGCCGAGCGCGCCCGCGGCGGGGAGAACCGGCAGGCGCTTCTGGACGACATCCTGCGGATCGTGCTGGACCCGGAGGTCGGCGAGGACCAGGTGGGCGCGCGGCTGCGCGGGGAAATAGGCCACGAGCGGATGCGGGCAGCGTGGGAGGCCCGCCGCGAGCGGCTGCCCCGCGATCACGGGCACCTGGCGATGATGGACGCCTCCATGGCCTACCTGCGCCAGTTCGTCCCGGACGTGCTGGCCGCCGTCCGGTTCGCCGGCGGCCCCGGGACGGATGAGCTGCTGCAGGCCGTGACCATCCTGGCCGGGCTGTACGCGACCAGGGCCCGCAAGGTCCCCGACGGCGCGCCCGGCGGGTTCGTGCCCGCCCGCTGGGCCGGCTACCTCGAGAAGGCCGCGGAGGACGGCGACGCCACCGCCTGCCGGCACTACTGGGAGCAGTGCGTGCTGATGGCCCTGCGCGACGGGCTGCGCTCAGGAGATGTCTACGTCCCCGGGTCCCGGCGGTACGCCGACCCTGCCTGTTTCCTTCTCACCCCGCAGCAATGGGAGCCGCAGCGCCTGGAGTTCTGCCACGTGGCCGGCAAGCCGGCGTCCGCGGCCGAGGCCCTGGCCCTGGCGAACGACGAGCTGCACGCGGCGCTGGCCGACCTGGAGACCCAGCTCGCCCGCGGCGGCGGCCCGGGCGAGGTCCGGCTCACCGCCGGCGGGGAACTGGTCATCCCGCCGCTGACCGCACAGGACGTCCCGGCCGAGGCGCTGCGCGACGAGCTCGGCGCGATGCTGCCCCGCGTCCCGATCGCCTCGGTGCTGGTGGAGATCGACGCCCGGACCGGATTCACCGACCACCTGGTGCACGCGGGCGGCAAGGTCACCCGCCCGCCGGACCTGAAGCGGAACCTGCTGTACGTGATCATCGCCGAGGCCACCAACATGGGCCTGGGTCCGATGGCCGAATCCTGCGGCGTGCCGCACGACGTGCTGGCCTGGACCGCCGAATGGTACTTCCGCGGCGAGACGCTGGAGGCCGCCAACGCCGCGATTGTCAACTACCACCACCGGCTGCCGATGGCCCGGGCGTTCGGCACCGGCACCTTGTCCTCCTCCGACGGGCAGCGGTTCCCGGTCAAGGGCAAGTCGCTGACCGCCCGGCACCTGTCCCGCTACTTCGCCCGCGGGCAGGGCCTCTCCACCTACACCCACGTCTCGGACCAGCACTCGACCTTCGACACCAAGGTGATCGCGGCGACCGGCCCGGAAAGCCCCTACGCGCTCGACGGCATCCTGGGCAACCAGACCGACCTGCTCATCACCGAGCACGCCACCGGCACCCACGGCGCGACGCTGGCGAACTTCGCGCTGTTTGACCTCGCCGGCCTGCAGCTGTCCCCCCGCATCCGCGACCTGGGCAAGATCACCATGTACCGGACCGGGCCGAGGGCCGAGTTCGCGGCCCGCTACCCGTCGGCCGGGCACCTGCTCACCCGCCGGCTCAACGAGGACCTGATCACCGGCATGCGGGACGACCTGCTGCGCGTCGCCGCCTCCGTCAAGGGCGGCCACGCCTCGGCCGCCCTGGTGGTCGGCAAGCTGTGCTCGTCCCGCCGCCAGCAGAACGCCCTCGCGGCCGCGATCAAGGAGTACGGCGCGCTGCGCCGCACCGTCTACGCCGCCCGCTACCTGGCCGACAAGACCTGCCGGCGGCGGATCGGCCGCCAGCTGAACAAGGGCGAGAACCTGCACGCGCTCAAGCGGTCACTCGCCTACGCCGGCGCAGGGGCGCTGCGCCGCCGGCACCACGAGCAGCAGGCCGAGCAGATGTGGTGCCTGACCCTGGCCACCAACGCGGTCGTCACCTGGACCACCGAATACCACGGCCTGGCCGTCACCGCCCTGCGGCGCGCCGGGCGGGACATCGACGACGCGGTCCTGGCGCACATCTGGCCCACCCACCACGAGAACGTCCACTTCTACGGCACCCACTCCGTCGACGTCGACGGCGAGCTCGCCAAGCTCGACTCCGACGGCTACCGGCCGCTACGCGCCGCCGCCGCGGAGCAGGCCCGGTGAGCGCGGGCAAGCCAGAGATCCGGTAGCACCGGCTACGAGCGCATCCGGGCCGTGTGCTGCGTCATTCGTCATCGGCGACCGGATCTGGCCTTTGGTTACATACGGTGACGACTCGGCAGTCGCGCGACACGCGATATCCGCCTCCGGGCTATTCACGTAAGTGGGGTAGCTTCGGTAGCTGAACGTAATCAGACCTGGTCGTTGGTTCAACTCGGCCAGATTGGACCTTCCCAGAGCAACCCTCTGAGCTGGGCAACTCCGGTTAAGTGAATACCCCAGATCCGCCTTATGCGCAGCAGCCCGGGTTGTCATCTCAGTCCGCCATGTCAGGCCGCACGCGAACGAGTGATCTGAGCGCAGCTGGCGATGGCCGCTGACTCGCTCAAAGGTAGCCGGATTGAGCGCGCCGAGCGCTCGCATGCATGTGCGCTGAGCGCATAAGTGGACCTCGTCTCAGGTCGATCTCCTTCAGCGGCGTCTCGGTGAAGCGCCCGAAGGTCCCGGGGTGAAGATGGTGTTTGCGGGGGTGTTCATGTTTGCCAGGCTTCGGGTCGCCGGTGCCGCCGCGTCCAGCCGGCGGCCAGCGCTGGGCCGGTCGCCGCTGGCCGTTTCCGCACCTATCCGGCCCGAGAGGTGTACAGCCGTATGTCCGTGCC
>JASHYW010000384.1 GCA_030042885.1 Streptosporangiaceae bacterium
AGTTGAGTGCCTTGGTGCCTGCCGGCGCGGCCGGGACCGTGATCTCGGCGTCCGCGCGCCGCTCGAGCGGGATGGCGGTACCTGCCGGTGTCGCCTCGTCGATGGTCGACTCGGGCGCGGCGACCAGGAACGGGATGCCCGCCCGGCGGGCCGCGAGGGCCAGGCCGTAGGTGCCGATCTTGTTGGCCACGTCGCCGTTCGCGGCGATCCGGTCGGCGCCGACCACCACGGCGTCGACCAGGCCCTGGCTGATCAGGAACGGCGCCGCGCCGTCGCAGGCCAGCCGGTGCTCGATGCCGAGCTGGTCGAGCTCCCAGCAGGTCAGCCGGGCGCCCTGGAGCAGCGGCCGGGTCTCGTCCACGACGACATGGCGGAGCGCGCCGCCGGCGTGCAGCGCGCGGATGACCCCGAGCGCGGTGCCCCAGCCCAGGCAGGCCAGGCTGCCGGTGTTGCAGTGCGTGTGGACGCGGAGCGGGCCGCCGCCGCAGGCCTGGGCGAGGTACGCGGCGCCGCGCTCGCTGATCTGGCGGCTGACCGCGGCGGTGGCGGCCAGGACCGCCAGGGCCGCGGCCTCCACGGCCTGGCTGCCTTCGCCGATCCGGGCCGCGACCGCGGTGACCTCGCGGCTGAGGTTGACCGCGGTCGGCCGGGCGCCGGCGATCCGCTGGATCTCCGCGTCAAGCCGCGCCGGGTCCCAGCCCTCGCCGGGCCCCTGGCGCACCGCGAGCGCCACGCCCAGGGCACCAGCCGCGCCGAGCAGCGGCGCACCGCGGATGGCCAGGCTGGTGATCGCCTGCACCAACTGGTCGACGGTGTCGATGCGCAGCGTGCGGACCTCGTGCGGCAGCGCGGTCTGGTCCAGTGCCTCGATGTGCCCGTCCCGCCAGGCCAGCACGTCGGGAGTGCTCATAACGTTGAACCTATGCTGCTCGAACAAGCGCGGGACGACGTGGTCCGGACCTGCCGGGAGATGGCCGCGGCCGGGCTGGTGGTGGGGACGTCGGGCAACGTGAGCATCCGGGCCGGTGAGCTGGTGGCGGTGTCACCCAGCGGCGTGGATTACGCGGAGCTGACCGCCGGGCTGGTCGGCGTGCACCGGCTGGACGGCACGCCGGTCGAGGCGCCGTTGCGGCCGACCAGCGAGATGCCGCTGCACCTGGGCGTCTACACCGCCACCGGCGCGGCGGCGATCGTGCACACGCACTCAGTCGCCGCCACGGCGCTGTCCACGCTGGCCGACGAGCTGCCGGCCATTCACTATCAGGTGGCGATGTTCGGCGGCCCGGTCGCGGTGGCGGCGTATGCCACCTACGGGAGCCAGGAACTGGCTCGCCACGTGGTGGCGGCGCTGCGCGGCCGGACCGCGTGCCTGATGGCGAACCATGGTGCGGTGACGACCGGCCCGGACCTGAGGTCGGCCCTGGTGAGCAGCCGCTATCTGGAATGGCTCTGCGAGGTCTACCTGCGAGCCCTGGCCGCCAGCGGCTCCGGCCCGCGGGCCGGGCCGCGCCTGCTGCCGGCCGGCGAGATCGCGCTCGTGGCCGGCCGGCTGGCGGGTTACGGGCAGCGCGCCGAACGGTCCTGAGGGTTATTCAGCGACCGGCTAGCGATCAGGGGGCCCATGCGAGAGCGCTGCGGGGCGAGCGGCCGGAACCGGCTAGCAGCGCCCCTCGTAGGCGCCGGTGACGTAGGTGGTCCACGGGTCCCAGTCGGTGCCGTCGTCGGAGATGATGATCGCGGCCTTGGCGTTCCCGATCGGGTTGAAGGTGGCCAGCGCGGGCCCGTGCGAGCCGTTGATCTGCCAGTAGCCGTAGTCGTTGGTCGGGCTGAGGGCGTACTGGTCGCCGCCGGATTCGGCCATCGCGATCTCGGCGGCGATGAAGGCCTCGGCGTGCGAGCCGCCGGCCGCCTCCCACAGGGCCTCCAGGCCCGAGCAGCCGAGCGTCCCGCTCAGCCTCGTGGCGGAGGAGCTCAGCGTGGTGGCGCTGGCATGCTTGGGCGCGTAGGAGGCGGCGTTGGCGGGCGGGTCGTAGGGGACCTGCAGCTTCTCGCCGACGTAGATGTCGTTGGGGTTGGCGATCTTGGACTCGTTCACGTGGTACAGCCACGGCCAGTCTGCCGGGTTGCCGTAGAAGCGCTGCGCGATCGAGGACAGCGTGTCGCCCGGGCGGACGGTGTAGGTGCGGCTGGCCGGCTGGGCGTGCCGCACCAGCGCCTCGGTGTGCGCTCGCTCGGCCACCGTGGTGGCCTTGGCGGGACTCTTCACGGCGGCGTGCGCCTGCGGCGCCGCAACCAGCACGCCCGCGATGGCCATCACCGGTGCCGCCTTGCCTGCCTTCTCTGCCGCCTTCTCCACCTGTGACGGTGTGGTGTGCCTGCCTGTGCGCCGGATCTTCCGCGGTCGGCGGTGCTTGCTGGCTGAATCCACAGAACTCCCCAAGTCGTTTCCGCGCTCGCCTACCCGTCCCGCTGCTAGGGCCTGTCGGCGGGCCTGTCAGGTTACTGTGTGCAACCGGTGAAGCATTTGTTCGCGCTACGGTGTCTGTGCCGTCTGCGGAAGCATGGCAGCATCCGCCTCGGGTCCGCAGGCAAATCGAAGTATTTCCGTAACTCATCCGTGACCTTGTAAGAGTCTGGTAATCAGCGCTGGCATAATCCTGGTGTGACTGATCATGGCCTGGAGTACTTCGATGACTACCTGCCCGGGGCGACGTACGATTGCGGAAGCGTCAGCGTCGGCCAGGCTGAGATCATCTCCTTCGCCAGGGCGTTCGATCCACAGCCGTTCCACGTCGATCCCGGGACAGCAGCCAGCGGTCCGTACGGTGGGCTGATCGCCAGCGGCTGGCACACGGCGGCCCTGCTGATGCGGCAACTCGTGGAGCACTGCCTGCCGGCCAAGGCCAGCCTGGGCAGCCCGGGGCTCGATGAGATCCGCTGGCCCTATCCGGTCCGTCCGGGGGACACGCTCCGTGTTCGGGCCACAGTTGATAGAGGCGCGCAGATCGCTGAGCAAGCCGGACCGCGGCATCGTGCGGACCATGGCGGAGGCGGTGAATCAGTACGATCGGCCGGTGATGCGGGCGACCGCGATCAACTTCTTCCGCGTCCGCCCGGCACCTGGCGCCTGAGCAGGCCGAACGCGATCAGGGCCAGCCCGGCCAGGGCGGTGACCAGGCCGATGACCGTCCACAAGATCGCGCCGGTCATGAAGCTTCCCGTCACGTAACCCAGCCCCTGCAGCGTCCAGATGATCCCGGCGATCCCGATGAGGGCGCCGGGCACCACGAGCAGCACCCTGGTCGTCACCGTCACGATCCGAGCCTAGCCCGGCGGCTCCGCGGCGGGGGATAGTAGGGGAGGCCGCGAACGTGCTCGTGAGCGAGGAGGATCCGTCATGCTCTACGCCTTCGCGTTCGAGCGGGTCGGCGTGCTGGCCGGCGACCTGTACTTCGTGGACCCTCATCCGCACCGGGGTCAGGAAGGCGCCGAGCACGGTGTCCGGGTCGAGCTGAGGGTGTTCGGGCGGGGGGCGCAACCCGCCGCACGAGGAAGCGCCCGCATCGGCAGGCGAGCCGGTCCTCATCCGCACGGGATGGCTTTAGCGGCGCCGGGCGAACCATGGCAGGCTGGTCGAATGGGCAGTGACACGACGCGGCGGCTGATACTGCTGCGGCACGCCAAGTCGGATTGGCCGGACGTGCCCGATCGTGACCGGCCGCTGGCCAAGCGCGGACGGCGCGACGCTCCCAGGATCGGGCGCTGGCTGCACGACCACGGCTACCTGCCGGATGTCGTGGTGTGCTCGAATGCGCGCCGGAGCCGGCAAACCTGGGATCTGCTGGCCCCGGAGCTGGGCAGGTCGCCGTCGGTGACGTTCGAGCCGCGAGCGTACGCGGCCAGCGCGCAGACCCTGCTCGACCTGGCCCGGAAGTTGCCCGGCAAGTACCGCGCCGCGCTGCTGATCGGGCACAACCCGGGCCTTGCCGAGCTGGCCAACAGCCTGGCCGAACCTCCGGCCGGGAACGGCAAGCTCCCCCCGGCCGGCCTGAGGCTCCCCACGGCCGGCGTGGCCATCTTCGAGTTCGACGAAGACTGGGCCGCCCTGGCCCCTGGACATGCCCGCCTGCTCGCCTGCGCCGCCCCCGCCGACCTCTGACCCGGGCGGCGCGGAGCGGAATGGCGCGGGCGCTCGCGCCGGTTACACCCGGGGGCGCCCCGGGCGTGAGCGGCTACCCGTGCTTCGGGCACGACGAGCTGGTCACCGAGGTGGGCCAGCCCGGCTAGGCGGCTTGCCGGTGTTCAGCCTGCCGGGCCGGTCCCGGTTCAGCGGCCGCAGCGGGCTGCTCCGGGCCGGCTGCGACGTTCTCGCCGGGCGAGGCCAGCGCCTGGCCGGCGTGCCGCGACGGGCGGGCGGCCAGGAAGACGGCGGTCAGCCACGCGGCCAGCGTGCCCACCGCGACCACGGCGATGACGGCTAGCTGCCAGGCGGCCAGTGCGCTGTTCGGGTAAAGCATGGCAGGGATCTCCTCTGGTAGACGGGCTTGTGGCCCTGGGTGGCTAGAACAGCGGCCCCGGACCCAGCGGCCCCGCGCCCGGGACGGAGTGCTGGGCCGGCGGGTAGGTGAGCAGGTCGCGGACGGACACGACCCCTTCGACGCGCCAGATGCCGGACACGATGCCGTGCCCGCTCTCGGCGGTCTCCGGGCACCCGGCGATGGTCACCACGCCGTCCTTGACCGTGATGGTGAAGCGGGCCGGGTCGCTCAGGAATTCGTTCACGATCACGGTCTGCGTGACCTCGGCCAGGATGTCCGCGTCCGGCCGCCCGTAGACGCCCAGCACGTCGGCCCGGCTGACGATGCCGGCCAGGTGGCCGCGGGAATCGACGACCGGGAGGCACTTGACCTTGCAGGAGTACATGAGGCGGGCCGCGCTGGTGACGGGCTCGCCGGCCGTCACCGTGACCGCCGGCCTGGTCATGACGTCGGCGGCCGTGACCCCGCCCGCCTTGGAGAACTCCTTGTGGTGCAGCATCACCGACAGGCGGCCGGGCGGCAGGCCCACCCCGGCGACCAGCGCCTCCTTGGGCAGCAGGTCCGCCTCGGACACCACGCCGATGACCTTCCCGTCGTCGTCGACCACGGGGAACGCGCTGACCCGGTGCCGCCCGAACATGGTGGCGATGTCCTTGAACGAGGCATCCTGCTTGACCGCCACGACGTCGGTGGTCATCACGTCCTGCACGGTGGCGCTCATCTCA